>CAZQGK010000021.1:0-10655 GCA_964592945.1 uncultured Candidatus Saccharibacteria bacterium | reverse complement strand
CCACGCGCATGCTATGACGAGTCAAAACGGCTTGCCGAGACCATCACGACGATCTACCACCAGCTCCACAATGTGCCGACAGTCGTCGTCCGCCCCTTCAATGTATACGGCCCCGGTATGGGCCACGCCGACCGGCGCGTCATCCCGATGTTCACCTACCAGGCGCTGAATAAGAAGCCCATTCCCGTCCACGGCGACGGAAGTCAGACGCGCACCTTCTGCTACATCAGCGACGGGATTGCCGGCTTTCTTCAGGTGTTACTGAACGGTAAGCGCGGGGAAGCCTATAATATCGGAAATCCCGACAGCGAAATATCGATGAAGGACCTAGCGAAGATGTTCACGGAGCTCGTCCCGGGCGCATCGCTCAAGACGATACCGTATCCGGATACGTATCCCGCCGGCGAGCCGCAGCGGCGATGTCCCGACCTTAGAAAGGCGCAATCAGACATCGGCTATACGCATAGCGTCAGCCTCCGCGACGGATTGAAACGCTTTATTGACTGGGCACGGACGGAGCCGGGTTATCACGCTTGATCCCGAGCTGCAGGTATCGACTACCAGTTATCTTGAAGTGAGGTAAGATGCCGATATGTGTGCGATCAATGGGCTTGTTCGCGCAAAACGAGATGGTGCGCATAAAGAGCACGACCGGAGACTCGTTGCACGGATGAACGAAGCCACGAAGAATCGCGGACCCGACGGGACGGCTGTGTGGGCGGATGAGGATGCGACGTTCGGGCACAACCGGCTCGCCGTCATCGACCTTGATCCGCGCTCGAATCAGCCGATGGTGAGCGCATCCGGCCGGTTCATCATTACCTTCAACGGCGAGATCTTCAATTTCCGGGAACTGAAGCGCGAGCTTTCCTATCCGTATAAAACGGAAGGGGATACGGAGGTCATTCTTGCGGCGTTCGAGAAATGGGGCACGGAGGCGTTCGCGCGTTTGCGCGGACAATTCGGACTCGGCATCTGGGACACGCACGAAAAGACGCTCTATCTTGCGCGCGATCATTCGGGCATCAAACCGCTCTATTATCATCAGGATGCAGAACGCCTGATTTTTTCATCTGAGTTGAAAGGGGTGCTTGCCGATGACTCAATCGCGCGGCGTTTCAACCACGCTTCACTCGAGCGATATGTGCGCTTACGCTATGTGCCGGAGCCGGATTCGTTGGTCGAAGGTGTCTCAAAATTGCCGCCTGGGAGCTTCGCTCTATGGCGCGAAGGGAAATTGACCGTTGTAAATTTCTTCACGCCTGAATTGCAGCCGCTGTGTACCGACAGCGCGGGAGCAATCGCTGGGCGGGTCGAAGAACTGGTCGATACATCCGTACAGAGCGAGCTCATTGCAGACAGACCCGTCGGCCTCTTCCTCTCGGGAGGTCTTGATTCAAGCATTGTACTCGATAGCGCCTCGCGTGCGGGAACGGCACCCGATACGTTCTCACTCTCATTCGAACTGGAAGCGCACGAGCAGGCTGATAAATTCAATGCGGACGCGGCGCTTGCGAGGCGGACCGCGGCACACTACGGGACGCGGCACCACGAATTCGTTCTCACGGAGAAGGATTTTTTAACGGCGTTCCACGATTCGCTCTACGCACTCGACCAACCCGTCGCGAACGCGACGTCGGTCGCGCAATATGCGCTCGCGCGCTATGCGCGCGAGCGCGTCGTCGTCGGCCTCTTGGGCGACGGCGGCGATGAACTGTTCGGCGGTTATCCGCGGTATCGTCTTTCACGACTGATGGATATGTATCAGAGAATTCCGCGCACAGTGCGCGGCGCGTTGGAAAGTTTCCCCGTCGCGGGGAAACTCAATACGCCGCCGGGCATCGCGCGCATTGAACGGTTTATGTTCGAGAAAGACGGGCCGCTCTACGAAACGGTTGCGGACGAATTTCTCACGAGCGCCCCGCGCGAGTGGTATGGAGCACGGTACCTCTCTGGAAGGGGGGAGGCCGATTTCACGCAGCTTTTCTTGGACAGCGACCGGCGTAGCTGGCTCACCGACGAGGCGCTCGCGCGCACCGATGCGATGACCATGGCCCACGCGCTCGAAGCACGCGTTCCGCTTCTTAATGCCGATCTTGTCGCCTACGCCTCGCGTATCCCGACCCATATGCGCGTGCGTTTGTTTACGAACAAGTGGATTTTGCGCAAGGCGTTCGGGACGCGTCTGCCGCCGCATGTCCTCTCGGCTCCAAAGCGCGGCTGGTTTTCTCCGACAGCGAAGTGGCTACGGCGTAAGGAGGTGTATACACTCGCTAAAGAAGCGCTTTCCTCGGGGTATCACACCGGCTCCGATGCGATCCTGAAGCCGCAAGGGGCTCTGCGGATGCTCGAGGAACACATGCATGGCCGCTACGCCCCGACGACCCTGTGGATGCTCATCACGCTGCGGGTGTGGGCGAAGGCATTCGGTATGTCACTATGAAAATTACGTATATAGCTAATATCCGTTTCCCTACGGAACGTGCCCACGGCATACAAATCGCCAAGACCTGCGAAGCTCTCTCCCTCGCAGGTGCTGAAGTGGAACTGGTGGTGACGGACCGCGCGACCGGTATAGAGGAGGACGCACAGACGTATTTTAATCTCCGCCGCGCGTTTCCAATCCACCGCGTGTCCGTACCCGATATCGTACGGTGGGGGCGGATTGGGTTTCTCATAGAATCAATCATCTTCGCGCTCGGTGCCCGCTCACATGCGGGAAAAGGCATCGTGTATTGCCGCGACGAATGGGTACTCGCACTCCTCATGATTCTTGGGATACGCACCGCCGTCTGGGAAAGTCATACGGGGGCATGGAACGCCGCCGCGCGGTTTGTCGCACGACGCGCGAGAGCGCTCATACCGATCACCCAAGGTCTTTCTGATTTCTACGCCGCGCGCGGTATTCCGAGAGCGAAGATGTGGGTTGCTCCCGACGGCGTCTCGCTGGAGGATTTCGTGAGCCATGCACCAAAAGAGGAAGTGCGGAAACGGCTCGGTCTTTCCGCGCACGCGAAGGTCGCGTTGTACATCGGCGGCCAGGGCGGCTGGAAAGGGACGGACACACTATATGCTGCCGCGGAGAAGCTCCCCAAGGATGTGATAGTCGCGGTCATAGGCGGAAAGAAAGAGGACGTACCGACGCTCTCCGAGAGGCACCCGCGTGTGCTCTTCTTCGGCCCGCGTCCGTATACCGAGCTTGCCGACAATCAAGCGGCAGCCGACGTGCTTATCCTTCCGAATACGGGGGCAAGTGAGATTTCCGTGCGATTTACTTCGCCTCTCAAACTTTTTACCTACATGGCGTCGGGCGTACCGATCGTTACGTCTGACCTGCCCAGTATCCGCGAGGTCGTAGACGAAGAATCGGCCCTCTTCGTCCCCGCGGACGATCCCCACGCGCTTGCGGAAGGTATCATGCAGGTTCTCGGGAATACCGAAGACGCCGCGCGGCGCGCGGCTGCCGCCCGTGCGCTCATTCCCCGCTACACATGGGCCAAACGCGCGGAGCGGATACTGGCTTTTCTGAAAGCGCAGACGTGATAGGATACCTCTCATGAACAGCGCCGGCCACCCCGAACTATCGGTCGTCGTTCCCGTCTACGGTTCCGACAATGCGCTGCGGGAACTACATCAACGCATAGTCGCGACGGTAGAAAAAATCACCACCGGGTTCGAAATCATCTTGGTCAATGACGCGAGCCCCGACAATGCGTGGCAGGTGATACAGGAGTTGGCCGCAAAAGACAAACGGGTCCGCGGGCTTAATCTCTCGCGCAATTTCGGCCAGTATCCCGCGATTACCGCGGGACTCTCGGCAAGCCGGGGAGAGTGGGTCGTTATTCTGGACTGTGATTTGCAGGACCAGCCGGAAGAGATCGGGCGCATGTACGCGAAGGCGAAAGAGGGGTTCTTCGTGGTCGTGGGATCACGGCAGGCGCGGCATGACAGCCCCCTGCGCTCGTTCGTATCACGGGCGTTCTATGCGACGTTAAGCTATCTCTCGGGTACGTATCAAGACCCCACACTCGCCAATTTCGGCATCTATCACCGGCGCGTTATCGACGCGATCCTTTCGCTGCAGGATCACATGCGCTATTTCTCCGTTATGGTGCGCTGGGTCGGCTTCCGTACCGCAACGATACCGGTGCAGCACGGAAAGCGGCAAGGTGGAAAATCGGGGTATTCTTTGCGGAAGCTATTCAGCCTCGGCACGGATATCATTCTTGCGTACTCGGAGAGACCATTGCGGCTCATCGTTAAAATCGGGTTTGTGACGCTTGTGTGCGCAAGCGCGTACATGATTGTCATCCTTGCGCGCGGGCTGTTTGGGGAACCCGCGACAAAGTTTGAGGTCCTCATAGGTTCGTTGTGGCTCATTTTCGGACTCCTCTCCACAATGCTCGGTGTCGTCGCTCTGTACCTCGGGAAGACGTTCGACGAGACGAAAAAACGCCCGATTTACATCGTGCAGGAGGAGGTATAGAATGCCACGACCATGGCAAGTACACAGGCGCGCCGCGCTCGAAAAGGATTGGGCGCGACGCTAAACGGAAAGACGGTATTGGTCTGCGGTGGGGCAGGCTTCATCGGGTCCAATTTCATACGTCAGCTCCTTGAAAAATACCCCCGCATCAAGATCGTCAATCTGGACAAGCTCACGTACTCGGGCAACCTGGATAATCTCCGCGACGTCGCACGCGATCCGCGGTACACATTCGTACGCGGAGATATCGCCGACGCGCGCAAGATAAAGAGCGTATTCAAGAAATACGCACCCGACTATGTCATTAATTTCGCCGCGGAAACACATGTCGACCGGAGTATTCATGTGGGAGCGCTCGAATTCATCAATACCAATGTCGTCGGAGTTTTTAATATTCTCGAGGCGGTAAAAGCGTCGGGACGCATCCGGAAATTCGTGCAGGTCTCAACCGACGAAGTGTACGGCTCGCTCGATTTGACGTCGAAAGAGAAATTTTCAGAAGACACAGCATTTGCGCCCAACGTTCCGTATGCGGCAACGAAAGCGGGGGGCGACATGCTCTGCCGCTCCTATCACAGCACGTGGGGTGTTCCCGTCGTCGTTACTCACTGTTCGAATAATTACGGGCCCCGCCAGTATCCTGAAAAGCTCATTCCGTTCTTCGTCTTGCGGATGTTGGAAGGGAAAAAACTTCCGCTCTACGGCGACGGCCGGCATGTGCGCGACTGGATCTATGTGTCGGACCATTGCCGCGCGCTCGAGCTCTGCCTTTTACGGGGCAGGGCGGGGGCGGTCTACAATATCGGCGCGGACAATGAGATGAGCAACCGTGATATCGCCGCACTCATCCTCGAATACTTCGGCAAAGATGAACGGTCGGTCGAGTTCGTAAAAGACCGCCCCGGCCACGACCGCCGCTATGCCATTGATGCCGCGCTTATCCGCAAAGAGTTGGGGTGGAAACCGGAATATCATTTCAAAGACGCATTCCGCGAGACAATCAAATGGTATGTGGATAACGGGACCTGGATCGAGCGTGTCCGAAAGAAAACGGGTGTGTTCAACCCCCATATCGATTTGTGGAAGGCGCACGCGGCCGAAAAAGACAAAGCGTAGTGATCAAACTATGGACTCTGAACGTTCGTTTGAACAGAAGGTGATGAAAGAGCGTCCGCTTGAAGAACGCGTCGAGAGTATATATCAGCGTGCATGCGCCCAACACGAAGAGCTTACGAAAATTCCCCCGGAAGCACTTCGTTCGACGATTACGCAAATGTTGACTGAGGTCGACATGTTCGAGTGTGTCGCGCGGGAAAATCGCGCATCATTCGAGGTCTCGCCGGAAGTGGCGCACGAGATAGGCGCTATCTGGGTGTTTTCGGGGCCGGGCACCTATGACCAGCCGGTGAAAGACGACGCGTATAAGAAGTACCCGTGGGCGCGCAACATGGACAGGCTGCGGTTGGATTATGCCGCGCGCATTGCGCGAAACGTCACGGCTGCAATTACAGGGACGAAAATCACTGCATCGCCGGACACCATTAGTGAAGCCAAACGAGCAACGAAGGAGGCGATACGGGAATCAGGCCCCTCGGTTTTTTATAACGGCACGATGGTGGAGAACGAAAGCGTGCGAACCGCCTTGGAACAAGAGAACGGCATCATGACGGTTGAGAAAGTATTTATCACACCTCATCCCGTACGGAACACTCTCGAGCAAGTGAGAGATTTCGTCCTTCCCGGCGAAGCTCTTTCGAACGGCAAAACAGTGGCAATCGTATCGCATGCGCCCCATCTGTCCCGGGTCCTGCGGATGCTCAATCGCTTCAAGCCCCTTCCCGAAGATTCCACGGTGCTGCTTTTCCCGATGCCCACTCCCGACGACGGCAAAGAAGAATATGCGGCGACCGAAATTACCGCTATTATGTATTATGCCTATGTTTCAGGGGAGGGGGCGACGCCGGAACCGTACCCGTATAAACTCTATCAATCACAGCCACATTCCTCACATTGATCTATGGCGCACACACAACGTAAAAAAATAATGAAGGGGGTGATATTGGCAGGCGGATTGGGCACGCGCCTGCACCCCCTCACGAAGATTACCAACAAGCACCTCCTGCCGGTGTACAACAAACCGATGATCCTCTATCCGCTCGATACCTTGAAGCGCTCGGGCATTGAAGAGATCATGGTCGTCTGCGGCCGCGAGCACGCGGGCCACTTCATGCAATTTCTCGGCTCGGGCAGAGAGCTCGGTGTCAAATGCTCGTATGCGCTGCAGGACAAGAACAACGGCGGCATCGCCGATGCGCTCCGCTATGCGGAAGATTTCTCCGACGGAGGGCCGGTCGCCGTCATCTTGGGCGATAACATTTTTGAACAGGATTTCAAGAAGGAGGTTTCTTCATTTAAGCGGGGCGCGAAGGTTTTCTTCAAGGAGATGAAAGACCCGACGCGGTTCGGCGTCCCGGTTTTCGACAAGGGCAAAAAACAAATTCTTACGATCGAGGAAAAACCTAAGGACCCGAAATCGAGCCTCGCGCAGACGGGATTTTATCTCTACGACAACGAGGTGTTCTCGATCGTGAAGACCCTCAAGCCCTCCGCCCGCGGCGAGCTCGAGATCACCGACGTCAACAATAATTACCTCAAGCGCAAGAAACTGGCCTTTTCCGTCATCAAGGGTCTCTGGTCAGACGCGGGGACCTTTGAGTCGCTTCTCAATGTGAGCAACGAGGTCGCGAAACGCAACATATGAAGTCGTTTGACTTCGAACGGGTCATCTCGACGGGCACAAATGGAATGATCGGGTCCTATGTTGATTTCGGGATCCGGACCGACCGCGCGACACTCGATATTCTCGATGCGGATGCGGTCATGGCGTTCGTCAAAAAAAATAAGCCGCGCGCAATAATTCACCTCGCGGGGGCGACCGACATGGTGAAAACCGAGCAGGACCCGCTCTATGCCTACGAGCTCAACGTGCGCGGCACGTACAATGTGGCGCAAGCCGCCAAGAGCGTCGGCGCGACGATGGTCCTCGCTTCCAGTTCGCGCGTTTTCGACGGGCACAAAAAAGGTCCGTACACCGAGGACGATGTGCCGGATCCGCAGACGCACTACGGTCGCACCAAATATATCAGTGAGCTCATCGTCGCCTCACTTGCAGAGCGGCATATCATCGCCCGCACTGCGTGGGTATTTGGCGGGGGTCCGGTGCGCGACAATAAATTCTACGGCAAGATACTGAAGCAATTGCAATCGGGCGCAGACATTGCCGCTTTGGATGATGTCTGCGGCTCGCCTACGTACGGGAAGGATTATGTTGCCGCGATCAAAGGGCTACTTGAAAAAGGTGAATACGGCACGTTCCACGTCGCAAACCGAGGCGTTGCAACGCGCTATGACCTGGCGCGCGCAATGGCCGCGCAAATAAGAAGCGACGCGAAGGTACGCGCCGTCGACCGCAGCTTTTTCCCGTCCGCGTCGCCGCTGCCCGCCAACGAATCGATTTCCTCAAAGCGCATAACGCTCCGGCCGTGGGAGGAAGCACTCGCCGAGTACCTGCAAGAGGAGTGGTCGTAATAGGTGTCATCCGATAGAATCTCTTCATGTCTTACGTCCATAAGAACGAATGTCGCGTCTGTAAAGGAACGGAACTGACGCGCATCCTCTCGCTCGGTGAACATCCGCCCGTGGACAATTTTACAGACGCGGCACACATCGAGGACGAGAAGCGCTACCCGCTCGATGTGTATTTTTGCGGCACGTGCAGTCTGGTCCAACTTCTCGATGTCGTCGCAGAGGACGAACTTTTTCACGGCGAGTACGCGTATTTTTCTTCCGCATCCGCGCCGCTTGTGGAGCATTTCAAGTCGTATGCGGAAGACCTCAAGAAAGATTTCCTGCAAAAAAACGACCTGGTAGTCGACGTTGGCAGCAACGACGGCATATTGCTGCAATTTTTGACCGACACATGCCGCGTGCTCGGCATCGAGCCTTCGGCCAATGTCGCCGAGGCGGCACGCAAAAAGGGCGTCGAGACGATCGACGGATTTTTCACCGTCGCTATGGCGAAGCAACTCGTCGAAAAATACGGCAAAGCGAAAGTCATTACGGCGAACAACGTATTCGCGCACATCGACGATATCGATGAGATTATCAATGCGGTACAGACGCTCCTCACCGATGACGGCGTTTTTGTTTCCGAGTCGCACTATCTTCTCGACCTCATAGAGAAACGGGAATTTGACACGGTCTATCACGAGCACCTGTGCTACTACAGTGTGAAGCCCCTCCTACACTTGTTCGGGCGCTTCGGTATGGAAGTGTTCGACGTGCGACGGGTCGATGTGCACGGCGGCTCGATACGGGTCTATGCGCGCAAAAAATCACGGTTGCCGCAATATCCCTCCGTTGCGACGCTATTGAGACTTGAGGAAGAGGCGGGCCTGCATAGTCTCGCGCGTTTCAGCGGATTCCAAAAAGAGGTGGACGCTATCCGCGGAAAATTGGTTTCGCTGGTGCGAGGGTTTCGCAAAGAGGGAAAGACGGTGACCGCGTACGGCGCGCCCGCGAAGGGAAATACGCTCCTGAATTTTTGCGGTTTTACCGCCGAGGACCTGAAATACGTGACCGATACGACGCCGCAAAAAATCGGCCTCTGGACGCCCGGAAGCCATATTCCGGTCGTCTCACCCGATATACTGAAAACAGAAACGCCCGACTACATCCTCTTGCTTGCGTGGAATTACAGGGAGTTTATTCTGAATAAGGAGAGGGCGCTGCGCGAACGCGGAGCGAAATTTATTATTCCCATCCCCGAAGTCGAAATCGTATGAACGAAGATACCGACATACAACCAATACTCGCGTGGCTCAAGGAGAGGCAGCAATCATACCCGGTCACCGTTGAAGAAGTGGGTGTTAATGAGGTACAGGGTTGGCGGGTAGATCCGGTAAGCGGGAACATCACCCATGCATCGGGCAAGTTCTTCTCCATCATCGGCGTCAAGGTGACAGGCGCCGCGGACCGCGAAGTGCCGTCGTGGAGCCAGCCGATGCTTCGCCAGGAAGAGGTCGGTATTTCGGGAGTGATTATGCAGAAGAAGAAAGGTGTCATGCACTACCTGTTCTATGCGAAATTCGAGCCCGGCAATATCAACCGCGTGCAGATCTCGCCCGCGCTCCAAGTCTCCGAGGGCAACCTCTCGCTGGCGCACAAGGGGAAGCGGCCGCGGCTTGCGGAATATTTCGACGGTATTAAGGGCAGGCTCGTGGCGTCTGTGACGGGTGTCGAAGACGGCGGCCGGTTCTATCACAAGGTGAACCGTTCGATGCTTGTCGAAGTTGATGAGTCCGAAGAGGTTCCCATTACTGAAGACTATATATGGCTCACATTGCCGCAGATCAAAAAACTTCTGCGCGTGGACCTCGTCGTCAATTCGCTCGCGAGAAACGTTTGCGCAATTCTATGAGCGTAAAAGAAAAAGTACGCGTCGGGATATTGGGATGCGCGAATATTGCCGGGAAATATGCGATTGCCGCTTTTAAATCGTTGCCGCATGTGGAACTCGTCGCCATCGCCAGCAGGAAAGAGAATACGGCGAAAGAGTGGGCGCACAAGTACGGCTTGGAGCCGGAGAGCTATGAATCGCTGCTTGCCCGGAAAGACATTGATGTGATTTACAGCCCGCTTCCCGTCGGACTGCAGGAAGAATGGGCTGCACGGGCTGCCGCAGCGGGGAAGCACGTGATATGCGAGAAATCAATCACGTACAGCCTCGACTCGGCGCAGAGGATGATTGATGCGTGCAAAAAAGCCGGAGTCGCGCTGTATGAGAATTTCGCTCCGGAATTCCAGCCTCAGCACGAAAAGGTGCTCTCGCTTATCAAAGAGGGCGCTATAGGCACCCCGCATGTATGGAACGGGCAGTACGGATTCCCGCCGTTTCCGGAAGGAGATATCCGGTATAGCTCCGAACTGAAAGGCGGTGCCTTAAACGACTGCGGCTGCTATACGGTATTTATGGCGCGGAAGATTTTGCAAGCCGAACCCGTCGCGGTCACTTGCGCGCTCTCGAATGACGGCGCGGAAGTGGATATTAAAGGGTCGGCGCTCTTGGAGTTTCCGCAGGCGAGCGCACTTTTGGCGTTCGGTTTTAATC
>CAZQGK010000020.1:0-10789 GCA_964592945.1 uncultured Candidatus Saccharibacteria bacterium | reverse complement strand
ATATTTCATCGTACAAAGACCTCCCGAAGTACGTCTACCAATTCCAGACGAAATTCCGCAACGAGATGCGGGTCAAAAGCGGCATTATGCGCACGCGCGAATTCCTCATGAAAGACCTCTACTCCTTCAGCAGGACCGAGGAAGAATTCCGCACCTTCTATGAGCAATGTGCGGCGGCATATATCAGGATATTCAAGCGGGTGGGTATCGGCGACAAGACGTTCCGCGCCTTCGCTTCCGGCGGCTCATTCTCGAAGTACAGCGACGAATTTCAGACGCTATGCGATGCGGGAGAAGATACGATACACCTGCATCGCGGCAAGGGAATCGCCGTCAACAAAGAGGTCTACACCGACGAGGTACTTGACGACCTCGGTATCACAAAAGACGAGCTGGAAGAGGTGAAAGCAATCGAAGTCGGCAACATTTTTCCGCTCGGTACGCGCTTTTCGGAAGCCCTCGGCCTCACGTACAAAGATGAAAAAGGCGATGCGCAGAGGGTCTATATGGGTTCGTACGGTATCGGGCCGGGGCGCCTGATGGGGACGGTCGCCGAAGTGCTTTCCGATGACAAAGGAATCGTGTGGCCCAAGGAGGTCGCGCCGTTTCCTGTGCACCTTATTTCGATATCGAGCGGTAATGCGGATGTAGTGGCCGAAGCCGACCGTCTGTACGAACTTTTGAAGGAAAACGGTGTCGAGGCCCTTTATGACGACCGAGACGCGCGCGCGGGAGAGAAATTCGCGGATGCGGATTTGATCGGCATACCGATGCGCCTCGTCGTTTCCGAAAAGACAATGACGGAAGGAGGCGTGGAGATATCGAGCCGTACAAACGGCGGCACCGCGATCGTGTCAGAGAACGAGATAATCGAGCGCATCCGAAATTAATATGGGATTCATGGAATCACTTCGTCGCTACAAAGACCGCATACTTAGTCTGTTCTCGAATGACATCGGTATCGACCTCGGCACCGCCAATACGCTTGTCTATGTAAAAGGCCGTGGCATCGTCATCAATGAACCCTCAATCGTCGCCATGAACACAAAGACGGGACAGGTAGTTGCCGTCGGCGCGCAGGCCAAGGAAATGCTCGGCCGCACTCCTCCGCACATTCAAGCCGTGCAGCCGGTCATAGACGGCGTCATTTCTGATTTCGAGGTGACATCCGAGATGCTCGCGTATCTCATAGGGAAAGCGCAGGCCGGACACACGAAACTTTTGGGGCCGCGTGTCGTCATTGGCGTCCCGTCAGGCATCACATCGGTCGAAGTACGCGCCGTACGCGACGCCGCGCGCGCCGCGGGCGCACGCGAAGTACATATCATAGAAGAGCCGATGGCAGCGGCGATAGGCATCGAATTGCCGGTCCACGAGCCGCGCGGCAACATGATAGTTGATATCGGCGGCGGCACGACGGATATCGGCGTAATAGCCCTCGGCGGGCTTGTGAATGCAAGCAACGTCCGCATTGCAGGGGACAAATTTAATGCGGATATTGTGGGGCACGTGCGCAACGAGTTCAAGATGCTCATCGGGGACAAGAGTGCCGAGGAGACCAAGATCGCCATCGCGTCCATTGCGCCCGGCAGGATGCCGCTTGAAGCACTCGTACGCGGCCGCGACCTCGTCACGGGGTTGCCGCGCGAAATGCACATCACGGATCAAGATATCAGGAACGCGATCGGCCACTCAATAGAGGAACTTATCGAATCGATAAAGGGAGTGTTGGAAACAACGCAGCCCGAGATAATTTCCGATGTCATGCAGCGGGGTATATATCTTGCCGGAGGCGGCGCTCTGATACGTGGCCTGCCGGAATTCCTCACCAACGCGCTTGGTGTAGCGGTCATCGTAGCGCCCGACCCACTGACTGCGGTCGTTCGCGGAACCTCCGTTGTCTTGAATGACCTTGACGCCTATCGTGAGGCGCTTCTCAAGAGCGATGATGAACTCGTACCGACAGAGTAAGAGCCGCAATAGGCGGGTTCTCGCCGCGACGGCACTCGTTCTTTTCTTATTTGTTCTTGATGTGCTTACCGGAGGGTCGATCCGTCACAAATTGCGCGCCACCGCCGTCGTTATATCGCAATGGTCGGGGCGTGCCGGTGCGAGCATCCGCAGCAGCGGCATATTCTCTACCCGGGCAAGGCTCGAGGCGCAAAACCGCTCTCTTGCCGAAGAGCTTGCGCAATTCGAGGAACGCGCCGGCGGTTATGAGGCTCTGCGTGCAGAGAATGAGCAGCTCCGCGCATTCGTGCGCTTTGTGGGCAATTCTCCGCTCTCCGCACAAGGCGTGACGGCACCCGTCGTATCATCGGTGCGCACGTCGCCATACGGCACATTCTTGATCGGAGCGGGTGCCGACGACGGCATCGTGCGCGGCAGCCTCGTACTTACCAGTGGCGGATTTGTCGTCGGGAAAGTGACCGATACCGGAGCTCATACGGCTGTCGTCGCGGAAATATTCGCTCCCGGCGCATCAATAGATGCGATAATCGGAAGCGCCGCCATCTCCGTTCAAGGCTCAGGCGGCGGCAATGCGCGCGCAAAAGTTCCGCGGGCATTAACGGTACACATCGACCAGCCGGTCACCGCACCGGAATTAGGGGCCCGGCCCATTGGAATTGTCGGGAGCATCGCCTCAAGCTCTGCGAGCGCGTCCCAGGATGTTTTCATCGTGCTCCCGGTGAATCTCAGCTCACTTACCTATGTCTATATTTTACCCGTCAGCGACTAGCATACGTGTCCTCCTTGCTCTTGTGGGATTTTTGGGTATTTTTTCCGCGCCCTGGTGGGTGCCTCTCATATGTATGATCGCTCTCTCGCTGCGCTATTATGCGTGGGAAGTTCCTTTCATCGGGCTTTTCATGGACCTCATGTGGCTTCCTGAGGCGGGATTCCAGATACCCATGTTCCTTATCGGCAGCATCGCGCTCGTGTGGATATGTGCGCCGCTCCGACAGCAGTTCCTGCAGTAAGTATCAAGTATCGGGTATCAAGTATCAGCCTTTAAAACTAGGTGTTTGATACTTGTTTGATACTTGACACCTGTGTTTTGATACTTTTGCTACGCGCACCTGTCTCCAATCTTGGTATAGTGCAAAAATGGCATTCTTCCGGCGCAACAGAGCACACAACGAGATAGCACCAGACGAGATATTCTTGGACTCTTCAAACTTGCCGGGACACAACGCAGTTCAATTTGAGGGCCGCGTTGTCGCCGCACTCTCCAATCGCGCGGTTCTTACCGTCGGGCTCGTTTTCATTCTTGTTGCACTCGTCTTTACCGTTCGCGCCTTCAGTCTCGGGGTAGTCAACGGAGCTTCGTACGCCGACATTTCCCGGAACAACACACTCGATCGCACCATCGTCTTTGCGGCGCGCGGGCTCATCCTGGATAGGAACGGCAAAGAACTCGCATGGAACGAAGTCCCGAGCGGGGATGTTGCAACCCCCGCCGGCGGGACGAGTACCACTCCCTTCGCACTCCGGAAATACACCACTCGACCCGGCTTCTCGCACATCCTCGGATTCATCCAATACCCGAAAGCGGATTCCAAAGGGAATTGGTGGCGCGAAGATTTTGTCGGGAAGTCCGGTGTCGAACTCGCGTATAATGATGCTATAAGCGGTATCAACGGGAGCTCGATGGTGGAGACAGACGCGCGCATGCGCGTGCAAAGAGAAAACATCGTGGACCCGCCCAGGCACGGCACCGACCTTACGCTCTCGATAGACGCTGACGTACAGAGCGCGCTCCACAGCATACTTGCGGCGAAGGCGAAGGCGCAGAGGTATCAGGGGGGTGCGGCCGTCATCATGGACGTGCGCACGGGCGAGCTGCTCGCGCTCACGAGCTTTCCAGAATACGACAATCGCGCGTTCAATGAGGGGAGGGGTCCCGTGGTGCGCGCAACTCTCACCGACCCGCTTACGCCGATGTTGGACCGTGCGATAGGAGGACAGTACGCACCCGGCTCCATCATGAAGTTGATATTCGCGGCTGCGGCCCTCAACGAGGGGCTTATCTCTCCGGAGAAAAAAATCCTTTCGAAGGGTGCGCTCGTACTTCCTAATCCGTACGACCCCGAGCACCCGACCGTCTTCAAGGACTGGACCACTCACGGCTGGGTAGATATGCGCGAGGCAATCGCCGTATCCTCCGATGAATACTTCTATGTGGTGGGTGGGGGATACGGTGACCAAAAGGGCCTCGGCATAACGAAGCTCGACGAGTACGCCCGCAAATTCGGCATCGGCTCGACGACGGGATTCATATTGCCCGGAGAGGCCGCGGGGGTAATACCCACGCCCGCCTGGAAGGCGAAGGCCTTTCCGGATGATCCGACATGGCGCCTTGGGGACACCTACCACACCTCTATCGGCCAATACGGATTCCAGATAACGCCGATACAGGCGGTGCGCTTCGTTGCGTCCATCGCCAATGGCGGGCATCTTCTCACACCGCAACTCATCGCGAGTTCAACGCCGGAGTCAACACCTATCGGTATTCCCGACGAATACTTGCAAATCGTGCGGGAGGGGATGCGTCTCGCCGTTACCTCAACGCGACACGATGCGACGCTGAACATGTACCAGATTTCCGGTATTGAGCTCGCGGGAAAGTCGGGCACGGCGCAGCTCGGCGTCCGCAACGAATGGGTGAACTCCTGGAACGTAGGATTTTGGCCGGTGGAAAATCCTCACTACGCTTTTGCCGTCGTGTTTGAAAAGGCGCCCTCTGCAGACTCGGTGGGTGCCGGCCACGGCGTGCGCGCATTCCTCGAGTGGCTCGTGGCGACTCATCCCGAGTATCTCAAATGAGCAGTTGTTGCATTGCGAGAATCCTGTATAATACGGCGCGCGCAAATATATGAATGACGACACTAATTACCTGAGCAAGGAGAAATTTGACGAGCTCACCACGGAGCTCGAACACATGAAGACCGTTCGCCGTCGCGAGATAGCCGAACAGCTCGAGTACGCACGCTCGCTGGGAGACCTCTCTGAGAACGCCGAATACGAAGAGGCACGCAATCTGCAGGCAGCGACCGAAGACCGGATACGCGTTATCGAGGAGCAATTAAGCCACGCCCGCATCATCGAGCACCCGAAGGGGAACGCCGTCTCGCTCGGGAGCGTCGTTACGATACAGAAACAGGGGGAGAAGGAAGAGCACACCTATGAGATAGTAGGCTCCGCAGAAGCCAACATGCAGGAACACAAGATATCGCACCTCTCACCGCTCGGCTCCGCTCTGATGGACAAAAAGCGCGGCGAGCTCTTCTCTTTCGACACTCCCAAAGGTGCTCAGAAGTACAAAATAACGAATATCAAGTAACAGGCGGATTATCCACTTGACGGGATATTGCGGCAAGGTACGCTGATGGCACCTATGAAATCCGCGCAAGCCGCTCCCTCCTCCTCAAGCCTTGCACTCGAATTCGTCCGCGTGACAGAGCTCGCGGCGATAGCGGCAGCCAAGTGGATCGGCAAGGGCGAGGCGAAGCTCGCCGACAAGGCGGCAGTAGACGCAATGCGCAAACAATTCAACACGATAGATTTCCGCGGCGAGATCGTTATCGGCGAAGGCGCGAAGGATGAATCGCACGAGCTCTACATCGGAGAGAAGCTCGGAACGGGGAAGGGAGGCCTCGTGCGCGATATCGCCGTCGACCCGCTCGAATGCACGGACTCAGTCGCCAACGGCCGTCCGAATGCGCTCACGGTCATTGCGACGGGCCCCGAGGGCTCGCTCTACCATGCCGCTGATTCGTACATGGAGAAAATAGCCGTCGGCCGGGCGGCTTCTGAGGTCATCGACATCGACGCGCCGGTCGCTGACAACATCCGGAAGGTTGCGAAGGCACTCGGGAAAGATGTTTCCGAGATTACCGTTGCGATATTGGACAGGGAGCGGCACGAGAAACTCATCGCTGATGTACGTGCCGCAGGTGCACGTGTCCAGCTATTTTCCGATGGAGATGTTGCGACGGCCATCGCTACATGTTTTCGCGATGACCCTATAGATATTCTCATGGGAATAGGAGGAAGCTCCGAGGCGGTCTTGGCTGCGGCAGCCTTGCGGTGTCTCAGGGGAGAAATACTCTGCCGCTGGAAACCCAAGGACGATAAGCACAAGAAGCGCCTTCATGACGCGGGCATCACCGATTTTTCCACCATCCTGCGGGCCCAAGACCTTGCGCGCGGCGATGACGTGAGCTTTACTGCGACAGGTGTCGTCACAGGGCCGCTCGTAGAAGGCGTCACCGTCATCCACGAAGCAGTCACGACACACTCGGTCGTGATGAGTACGGCTCCGCGCGCGATCCGGTTTATTAAGACGCGTCACATTAATTAATTTTTCATATGGACATCGATCTCTTGAAGAAAACCGCGAAGCAAATGGTCGCTCCGGGGAAGGGAATCTTGGCCGCTGACGAGAGTTCGAGTACGTGCCAAAAGCGTTTCGATTCGGTCGGTGTGACCTGCACCGAGGAGAACCGCCGCGCGTACCGCGAGACCCTGCTTACGGCTCCGGGGCTTGAGCAGTACATAAGCGGCGTCATCCTTTATGATGAGACCATCAGGCAGGAGACCAATGAGGGGGAGGCGTTCGCGGCGGTCCTTGAAAAGAAAGGAATCCTTCCCGGCATCAAGGTGGATGCGGGTCTTAAAGGTCTTGCGCTGCACGAGGGGGAAAAAATCACCGAAGGTCTCGATGGTCTGCGCGAGCGACTCGCCGAATACAAAACTCTGGGCGCACGTTTTGCTAAATGGCGCGCCGTCATCACCATCGGAAAAGACATCCCCTCGGACGCGTGTATCCATGCAAATGCGCACGCAATGGCGCGCTATGCCGCGCTGTGCCAGGAAGCCGGTATCGTGCCGATGGTAGAACCGGAAATACTCATCGATGGCGATCATAGTATCGAGCGCTGCTACGAAGTATCGACTGCGACTTTGAAAAAGACATTTGAGGAGCTTTCCGGGCAAGATGTGGCCGAGGGAGGGGTCATCCTCAAGACGAGTATGGTCATCGCAGGGAAGAAGGCCGCGCAGCAGGCGAGCATGGAAGAAGTCGCTCAAGAAACGGTCCGTGCTTTCAAGGAAACGCTGCCCGCGGGACTTACCGGCGTCGCGTTCCTTTCGGGTGGACAGACCGACGAGCAGGCGACGGAACACCTGAATGCGATGAATGTACTTGGCAAGCTTCCGTGGCCGCTTTCGTTCTCGTACGGGCGCGCGTTGCAAAATCCCGTCCTCAAACTCTGGGCCGAAAATCCGAATGCGAACATCGCAAAGGCACAGGCGGCGCTCATATTCCGCTCAAAGATGAATTCGCTGGCCACACAGGGCAAATATTCAAGCGAGATGGAGAAGGAGCGGCCGTACTAAGCACAGTTTACTTATGAAATGGAGAGGAGGCCCGGGTTCAGGAGAAGGTTATCCGTGGAACAAGAAACCAAAAGTTGATACTGAGACTGCGGATAAAGCGAGTAACGATGCCAATGTGAATCCGGAAGCACCTAAGGAGTCTATTGAACAAAAGGCGGCGCGGCGGTTGAAAGAGGCGCAGGCTCTCTCGGAAGCGACCGGGGCGAAGAAACAGGCGCTTCAAGCCGGTTCCGAGGATGCGTACGCGGAGCTGCTCAAGAAGGTAGACGCAAAGGTTGAGAGAGACGTTGACGCCGCTGAAAAGGCCAACAGGCGGTTTAAGGATTTGTAGAAACTTTGTGGCCACGGATAATTCAATCGCCGTCGCGATTGAATTTCCGCAGCCCCGCCTCACGGTCGCGCGAGCTCGCGCGACCCTAAAGGACTGCGTTTTTCTAACTGCTCAGCAGTAAGTAAAACGGGAGCATCGCTTCGGCTTCCACTTTGTGGTCAGGCGTCGTTTTCTGCTGAAAACGCGCACGACCCTGGCTCGCGCCGTCGCGCTCCGCCTTCTTCCACAAAGCGAAAAATCTGCCCCCGGCAGATTATTTCGTCTTTGTGGACTTACCGGGAATCGAACCCGGGCCTCGTCAATGCGAATGACGCGTAATACCACTTTACTATAAGCCCGTATTCAACGGACCTGTGCGGGGAAATATAGCAGATATAAACGACTCACTCAATTCAACAACCAGATGCCCATGGTGAGATATCCGGCAAAAATAATCCAGAGTAAATATGCCGCCATCAGGTATACCGCGCGGCGGTCAATGTCGGCGGCACTTGCGGTGAGTGCGAGAACGATAGCTCCCAGGAACAAGATGTCTACGAAGGCAATGAAAGGAGAATGGAACCCGAAGAAAAACATCATATAACACGTACTGAAAAGTAGCTGTATGAAGAAGAAGCGTATCCACCCGGCAGTATGGGCTGCGGGAATTTTTCTCGTCCACACAATGGCGAGCGCCGCAGCCGTCATGCCGTAAAGGATCAGCCAGATGACGGCAAATACAGTATCTGACGGTGTGAAAGAGGGCTTACTAAGATTGGCGTACCAACTCGAGTCTCCGACGTCTACGAAGAGAAATCCAACCAAGCCAGCGCCATATGTTGCGAGGAATGCCGCCAAAACCCGAACGAACGGGCGCATATAGTCCCAGCATATGCCTCTGCTGCTTCTGCGCTAATACGGTTATCCACACCTCGATTCGTTACGCGTGCCCGGTGTAAACAGCTTTCCAGTCGTGCATAAATAGATTATTCTTCTCGGACGCACCTTTAGCTCAGTTGGTTAGAGCGTTCGATTCACATTCGAAAGGTCTCAGGTTCGAATCCTGAAAGGTGCACCGAGGTGTAGCAGTACCTCGCGATGAAGTCTTTTGCCGGGCCGTAGTATACCGGTAGTACGTGCGATTCGGGTTCGTAAAGACCGGGTTCGATTCCCGGCGGCCCGACAAAAGACTTTATCGAGCGGCGGGCCGTCGTATAGTGGTAGTACGCAAGGCTGGGGGTCTTGTAGCCCGAGTTCAATTCTCGGCGGCCCGATTGGTTCGAAGTTGAGTGATAATGGATATGAATCTACCAACGTTACATGAATTAGGGGCAAAACCTTCCTTAAGCGAAGAGCACGGGCTCGCTCTCTTGCGTCCTAGCGATAAACTCATTTTCAGTCCCGGTATTAGCACGGCGGGATTTGCCGAGGTGCGTATGGCACTCGCGGCGCCGGACAGGAAAGTCATCGCAACGACGATAGATAGGAAGGGCCTCACGTTTACCGACGACCTCATCGCAAAACTTGGTTTGGGGTCGCAGATAGAAACCAAATTTGAGAACCTGCTCGATCCGTGGAGCTATGCGCCCGGCAGCTTTGACTTCATATTCTCGCGCCTCGTGCTCCACTACTTGCCGGCCGATGACCTGGACACTGTGCTGCACAACTTTGCCGCATCGTTGAAATCCGGTGGCATGTTGTTCGTAGTTGTTCAATCAACAAAGAATGTCGACCCGAGTGACCCGAACTTCCGGTACGACCCGATCACGCACCTGTCGAGCGTATCCAAGTTTTCCAAAGACGGACGCCTGTTGAGCGTTGACAAAAGATACTTCCATACCGACGAGAGTATTCAGGAACACCTGCGTCTTGCGGGTTTTTCCGTCACGAGCATTCAGGATTACGACGAACAGCTATATCATGATTATGCCCGTACGGATGAAGCGATAGGAAACAAGGCATCCCACCTTATCGAGGTCGTAGCCGTCAAATCAACGTAGGGGAGTTTCCGCGGCGCCGAAATCTGCTATAATCACTGCACATGGAGTACAAGATCTTCAGCCTGGGTGCGAACGACGAGCTTGCGAAAAAGATTGCCGCGCGGCTCGGCAAGCCTCTCGGGGAGATCAAGTGCCGGTCATTCAGCGACGGCGAACAACAGGTGCAATTTCTCGAAAACCTCCGCGGTAAGAATGTCTACATCATTCAGCCCACGAATCCGCCTGCGGAGAATTGGGTACGCCTTCTTCTCGCAATTGACGCCGCCCGCGGCGCATCGGCTCACCAGATAACGGCAGTCGTGCCGTATTTCGGCTACTCGCGGCAGGACCGCAAATCAAAATCGCGCGAGCCGATATCCGCACGCGTTTTCGCCACGACACTCGAAAGCGTCGGCGCCACGCATTTTCTGACAATGGATCTGCACAATGATGCAATCGGCGGATTTTTCCGTCACACCATCGTGGACAATCTCTACGCACGGGCGGTTTTCGTTCCACACTTCAAACAATTTTTTAAGGATGTGCTCGCGAAGGACGAGCTTGTCGTCGTTTCGCCGGATGCGGGCGGAGTGGTACGCGCGCAATCCTACGGCAAGCGCCTGATGAAAGACGGCGAGCTCGCCATCATCCACAAGGAGCGCGATATACCCAACCAGATAGCACGAATGAAACTCATCGGTGACGTGAAAGGCAAAGTCGCGCTCATCGTCGACGACATGGCGGACACCTGCGGGACGCTCGCGCGCGCCGCCGCCATGCTCATTGAAAACGGCGCGAAGGAAGTGTACGCGATGGCGACTCACGGCGTACTCTCGGGCGATGCGGTAAAGACAGTCGAGGCGTCTCCCATCAAGAAACTCTTCGTCACCGATACGATAAACGGCAATCGCGAGTTGGGGAGTAAGATTGAAGTTGTTTCGGTTGGCGACACTTTCGGCGAGGCGATAGAGCGCATCGAAGCGGGCGAGTCATTGAGCGCGCTGTTTGAGACCGATTAGGGGAGTGTTAATGTAGAGCGCATCGGCTCTCGTCGTTCAATGGATAGGATGGCTCCCTCCGAAGGAGCCGATGCAGGTTC
>CAZQGK010000019.1:7948-10815 GCA_964592945.1 uncultured Candidatus Saccharibacteria bacterium | reverse complement strand
CGAGATGCACTTCTTGCCGACCGTGTATGTAACCTGCGACGTATGCAACGGCAAGCGATTTATGAAAGAGACGCTTGAAGTTAAATACAAGAAACGGAGCATCCACGACGTACTTTCCATGACGGTAGAGGAAGCACGTGAATTTTTTGACGACATTCCCGCTGTTTCCGACCGCCTGCAGTCGCTCATGGATGTAGGTCTCGGATACCTCGAGCTCGGCCAGAGCGCGACGACACTTTCGGGCGGGGAAGCGCAGCGTGTAAAAATCGCCTCCGAACTCTACCGTCCGCTTATCCAAAAAAGTATTTATCTGCTTGACGAGCCTACGGTCGGCTTGCACTACGACGATGTGGCGAAACTCATTCAGATACTTCAAAAATTAGTTGAAAAAGGAAATACGGTCGTCGTCATCGAGCACAATCTCGACGTGCTCAAATCGGCCGACCACATCATCGACATGGGTCCCGAAGGCGGCATGCGCGGCGGCAAAATCGTCGCGCAAGGCACACCCGAGCAGGTATCAAAAACCGACGGCTCACATACGGGCTATTACCTCAAACGCGCCTTGAAAAAAGCGAAAACTTCATAAACTTGGCCGTTTCGGGTTATCAGGTTATAACTACAGCACATCCGCGGACATTCGCCTCTAGAGCGAGCCCGCGAGGGGCGCCTGCGTGGGGAATCACGCTAGCGTTCGAGCCCGCGTAAGTGTATCGGGTACGATTGTTTTGTTCGTTGTGCTGTTGCGTATTGTAAGGGGCTCCCGAGCGTAGTGTGGCAGCGTATCTTGCTGTTGCGTACGGGAGCCCCTCGTATTTTATGCCTGACGGTACTCGCTCCAAGGTTTTGTCCTCAACCCGTTCCCCTTTTGTTCTACAAGTGCCGTAACGAAAGCATCTGCAAGCTGCCTGTTCGTAATAAGCGGAATATTCATATCGACCGCTTTGCGGCGTATGGTGAATCCGTCAGTCGTATTTTCCCGGCCCTTCGTGGGGATGTTGATGATGAGATCAAGCTCGCCGTCTTCGAATAGCTCCGCGACATTCGGCGTCGTTTTTGAACTTATCTTATACACCTTGTTGCACGGGATATTGTTCTCGCGCAAGAAATCCGCTGTGTGCTCGGTCGCATAAAGCCTGAATCTCATGTCGGAGAGTGCGGTGATGGCCGGCAACATCTTTATCTTGTTCTCCTCTTTGCCGAGAGATACAAGTACGTTCTTTTTTGGCAGACGGAATCCCGCAGCCATCATGGATTTGAGAAGCGCTTCGGAGTACGAATCACCGAAACATGCCACCTCGCCCGTTGAGGCCATTTCTACACTCGTGTGCGGATCGGCTCCCTTGATGCGGCTGTAGGAGAATTGCGGCGATTTCACGGCGACGCAATCAAGCTCGACGGTGCGGTAATTGCCGCTGATATTTTTGCCGAGCATCGCGCGCACGGCAAGCTCGATGAAATTGTGACCCGTCACCTTGGAAACGAAGGGGAAACTGCGCGATGCGCGCAGATTGCACTCGATGACGAGTAGATGATTATCTTTGGCAATGAATTGGATGTTGAACGGGCCCGTGATATGGAGCTTTTTGATAACGGCTTTTGTGATGTGCTTCGCGCGCCGTATCGTTTCGAGGTAGGTACGCTGCGGCGGAAGTACGACAGTGGCGTCACCCGAGTGTGTCCCGGCGTTCTCGATGTGCTCGGTAATGGCGTAGATGGCGAGTGCACCTTTATGCGCCACACCGTCTATCTCTATCTCCCGTGCGTTCTCAATGAATTTTGAAATAACGACGGGATGGTCGGAAGAAACAGCAGCCGCGCGCTTCAGGAATTCAAGAAGTGACTTCTCGTCGTAGGCGACCTTCATCGCAGCGCCGGAGAGTACGTATGACGGGCGCACCAAGACCGGGTAGCCGAGTTTTTCCGCCGTCTTGAGGGCTGCCGCAGGAGTCGTGAGTTCCGCCCACGCGGGTTGGTCGACGCCGAGTTCGTCGAGGAGTTTGGAGAATACGTGCCTATCTTCCGCCTGATTGATGTTGCGGGGGTCTGTTCCGAGAATGCGTACTTTGTTGCGCCGGAGCGGTAGCGCGAGGTTGTTGGGTATCTGCCCCCCCGTCGAGATGACCACTCCCGAAGGCCTTTCGAATTCAACGATATCAAGCACCCGTTCGAGTGAGAGCTCTTCGAAGTAGAGGCGGTCCGACATATCGTAGTCGGTCGAGACGGTCTCGGGATTTGAATTTATCATGATGGTGTTGCGCCCTTCCGCTTTCAAAGTTTTAAGCGCTTGCACGCACGACCAGTCGAATTCCACCGAGGAACCAATGCAATAAGGGCCGGAGCCGAGTACTGCGACTTGATTTTTGCCGCGCGCGATATCATGCTCGGTCCCGTGGTACGTGCAGTAGAGGTAGTTCGTCTTTGAAGGGAATTCGCCGGCCAATGTGTCGACCTGCTTCATCACGGGGAATACCTTGAAGCGTTTACGGAGCGCACGGATCCTCTCTTCAGTCGTCCTGCAGGCGGTCGCGAGTTGCCTATCGGAGAATCCGAGCTGTTTTGCTTCGCGAAGCAATTTCGCGTCAAGGCGTCGTTTCGCCAATCGCTTTTCAAATCTGACTACATTGTTCATTTTGTCGAGGAACCACGTGTCTATCTTGGAAAGATTATGTATCTTCGCCACACTAACACCGGCGCGGAGCGCCGACGCGAGCGCGAACATGCGGCGCGACGTCGGATGTTTGATTTCTTCAAGCGCAAGCTGTCCGGTCAATGATCGGCTTTTCAAGGGAGAAAAGCCGTCCGCGCCGATATTTTGCATACGGAGTGCCTTCTGAAGCACCTCCTCAAAACTTCGCCCGATGGCC
>CAZQGK010000019.1:0-7938 GCA_964592945.1 uncultured Candidatus Saccharibacteria bacterium | reverse complement strand
TTTCATTTCCGTCCCGATACAGGTCGCCGCATTTTCGAACTTCGTGAGATCCCAACGAGGTAGCTTCAGGACAAGGTAGTCGAGTGCCGGCTCGAAGCAGGCGGTCGTTGTTCCGGTCACAGAATTTTTAAGTTCGGGCAATGTATGTCCGAGCGCCAATTTTGCGGCTACGAACGCGAGAGGATAACCGGTCGCTTTTGACGCAAGTGCGGAGGAGCGGGAGAGACGTGCGTTGACTTCGATGACACGGTAATCGCCCGTCTCAGGGTTCAAGGCGTATTGGATATTACATTCTCCGACGATACCGAGATGGCGTATCGTACGGATAGCTATTTCGCGCAAGGAATGGTATTCGGTATTTGAAAGGGTCTGCGAAGGTGCGACGACCGCACTTTCGCCGGTGTGTATTCCCATCGGGTCGATGTTTTCCATGTTGCAGACCGTGATGCAGTTGTCGGCTCGGTCGCGCACGACCTCGTATTCCACCTCCTTCCATCCGCTCAGACATTCTTCGATGAGTACTTGCGGGGTCGAACGGAACACCTCATCGAGCCTCGCGGCGAGCTCTCCGGCATTTTTGACGACACCGGAACCTTCCCCTCCGAGCGCAAAGCCGGAGCGCATCATAAGGGGATAGCCGATATCTGCAGCCGCAGACATAGCCTCGGCTTTGTTACTTGTCGCTTGACTGCGCGCGGTCCGTACTCCTATCTCTCCCAGCCGCTTCACAAACAGGTCGCGGTCTTCGGTGTCGCGAATGACCGATACCGGTGTGCCCAAGACCCGCACGCCGAATTTTTTCAACGCGCCGCTCTTTTCGAGTGCGAGCCCCAGGTTCAGTGCCGTCTGGCCTCCAAAAGAGAGCAATATTGCATCGGGCCTCTCCTTTTTTATTACCTGCATGGCGAAATGTTCTGTGAGAGGGAGGAAATAAACCATATCAGCCAACTTGTCGTCAGTCTGCACTGTCGCGATGTTAGGATTCATCAGAACAACTTTTATGTTCTCTTCTTTGAGCGCCTTGATGGCTTGCGAGCCTGAATAATCGAATTCACCCGCCTGGCCTATTTTGAGACCGCCTGAACCCAGCAACAACACCTTTTTTGGTTTGGCGCTCATACTCTTTTCAGGGAGCCGATAAATTCGTCGAATATCCACGCGGTATCGGTAGGGCCGGGACACGCCTCAGGATGGAATTGCACCGAGTGCCACGGTTTCGTCCCGTGCCGTATACCTTCGTTGCTGCCGTCGTTCGCATTCGTGAACCACTCCTCCCAATTTTCCGGCAGGGTTTTTCCGTCGACGGCGTATCCGTGATTCTGGGAAGTTATGTAACAGCGCTTGCTCGCCGTATCAATACAGGGTTGGTTTTGTGAGCGATGTCCATATTTCAGTTTGTAGGTTTTCGCGCCGGCGGCCAGCGCGAGGAGCTGGTTGCCAAGGCAGATACCCAATATCGGCTTGCCGTCCGCCATCGCTTTTCGCATGTGCCCGATAGTTGCCGCGCACCGTTTAGGGTCGCCGGGGCCGTTCGAGACAAAGAGAGCGTCGTAGTCGTCTTCGGTGAAATCGTAATTCCACGGCACGCGAGTAACAGTGGTCTCCGGCCGCACCAACGAGCGGACGATATTCTCTTTCATGCCACAGTCGACCGCGATTATTTTTATCGGCCCCTCCCCGTATATCTTTTTCTTTTTAATGCTTACACGGGCGACAAGGTTCTCTTCATTCGGGTCGGCAAATTTCTTTGCAGGCTTTGTGTTCGTTAACTGCCCCAGCATGACGCCCTGCTCGCGCAGACGCTTGGTGAGCGCGCGAGTATCGATCCCTGTAATGGCCGGTACTCCGGATGCTTTCAACCATTCACCAAGGGACTCTTTTGCATCGTGGTGGGAATAATTCTCCGAGTATTCAGCGACGACGAGGCCGGCGACTTGTATTTTTTGTGACTCGAAAAATCTCTCATTAGGCACGCCGTAATTGCCGACAAGGGGGTAGGTAAGTACAAGTATCTGCCCGGCGTACGAAGGGTCTGTGAGGGTTTCCACGTAGCCTGTCATGCCCGTGTTGAAGACGACCTCACCAGAGACATTCTTCGGGGCGCCGAAACCTTTACCTTCGAATACCGTGCCGTCTTCAAGGTACAACTTCATACAAAGAAAAGTCCCCGGATGGGGGACGAGTTGGAAGAGTAAAAAAATACACCCAGGCGGGTGTTTTTCTTAGGAAACTTCTTGGAGGTCATTAAAACCAGAGTATAGCCGATTTGGATAAGAAGTCAAATTAGCGGTGGATAAGGTATTGAACCCTTTTTGTGTCTTCGCTCCTCGCTAGCCACAATAAACCGATTCTGTATAGTGTCCGCATGACGAAAGGGCAGCTCAAAAAGTTCAAATTGCCGGATTCACCGGGGGTGTATCTATTTAAGAAGGGGAAAAAGATACTATATATCGGCAAAGCGACAAGTTTGCGCGACCGTGTGCGGAGCTACTTTTCCTCCGACCTCGTTGCCGCCCGCGGAGAGCGCGTCGCCCACATGGTGGAGATAGCCGACAGACTCTCCTCCCAAACGACAGGCTCGGTGCTCGAAGCGTTGCTGCTCGAAGCCACCCTCATCAAAAAGCATCAGCCGCCGTACAACGTAGATGAAAAAGACAATAAAAGTTGGAATTACGTCGTCATAACGAAAGAAGATTTCCCGCGCGTATTGCCCGTCCGCGGTCGCGAACTCTATCAGAAGTGGGATGTGAAGGACATCATGCATACGTTCGGCCCCTTTCCGCACGGTATGCAGCTGCAGGAAGCAATCAAGATCGTGCGCAGAATATTTCCGTTCCGTGATGCGAAGTGCGTTCCGTGCGGACGGGGTAAAAATAAAGCCTGTCGCCCGTGCTTCAACCGGCAAATAGGCCTCTGCCCCGGTGTCTGCACCGGCGAGATATCAAAAGGAGAATACGCGCGCACGGTGCGCAATATCAAGGACCTTTTCTCCGCGAATTTTCACGGGCTGAAACGACGTCTCACAAAAGAGATGCAGACCGCCGCCAAAAGCGAACACTTTGAAGAAGCCGCAAGGCTGCGCCGGCAAATTGCCGCGCTCGAACACATCCGCGATGTGTCGCTAATCAAAAGCGAAAGTAAAGTTTCCTCCGGCGGCGGTGTCCGTATAGAAGCGTTCGATGTGGCGCACACAAGCGGCACCGAAACGGTTGCGGTAATGACCGTCGTTAGCAGCGGCGAGAAAATACCCGCCGCATACAGGAAATTCAAGATACGCTCAGCGGGGAACGACGACATCGGGGCACTGCGCGAAGTGCTTGAGCGGCGGCTCGCTCATCCCGAATGGCCGCTTCCGCGCGTCTTTGTCGTTGACGGCGGAAAGGGGCAGGTGAATGCCGCACAAAAAATCCTTACCAAGGCTGGTATCGGTGTGCCTATCGTCGGCGTGGTAAAAAATGAATTTCACAAGCCTGAACGGCTCATCGGGGACAAGGCCGTCATTTCCGCCTACGAACGCGACATTTTGCTCGCCAATAATGAGGCGCATAGGTTTGCTATTAACTGGCATCGAAAACGAAGAAAAAATCGAATGTTAGAATGGTAACATGTCTACGAACGGTGAAAGCCCCAAGAAGATTGTAAATCTCAGTACAGAAAGAATGAAAAACACGGGACCTAGCAACTTGATACCTGCACACAAAGCGATAGCGGACTTTATGGGCATAGAAGATAGGTTTGGCCCTCCTCCAAATCTCAGGGAACTGTCCTTATCTGAGGCTCATACATTTGCTGGTGAAATCGTCGCGAAGTATTCCGATCACGACACGTTTATGAAGGAATACATCGCCGAACAATACCGAGACCATCCATTAGGTGAAGAACGAGCAGCGCGGGAACTTCCTAAAGATATGCTTGATAAACAGTCAGATCTTGAGGCAAATTCTACTGAAGGACTGCGTCAAATTCTCTCGTATCTTAAAGCAGACCCAAATTACTTCCCCGTTGCATTTAACTTTCTAGCAGCACAAGTTTTCCTAAGTCGCTTTCCCGACAAACCACAGGAATAGCCACTTCTTGGTGTTATACTTTTGCAATGGCACGCATAAGCGTCGGCGTTTTGCGCGGAGGGACATCGAGCGAGTACGGCCTCTCGCTCAAGACGGGTGCGGCGATGCTCGCGGCACTTCCTGAAGACCGCTATGACACACGCGACATTTTCATAGACAAGCGCGGGTATTGGCATCTGCGCGGTGCGCCCGTCGATGCCGCGCGGGCCCTTTCACAGGTGGATGTCGTTCTGAACGCGCTCCATGGTGGTGTGGGCGAGGATGGGACGGTGCAGCGCATTCTAGAGCGCTCCGGTGTGCCATATGCCGGCGCTCGCGCGCAAGCTGCAGCGCTCTCTCTCAACAAGGTCCGTGCGCGGGAGGCTTTGCAACGGGCCGGTATCCGCATGCCGCAGGCCGTTTCCTTTTCGCTCGGAAATGCGCTTGCAACAGGGGAGATGGCGCAGCTCGTATTTTCACGGTTCGGCCCGCCGTACATGGTGAAGCCCGTCCAGGAAGGTTCTTCCGCGGGTATCCGCATGGCGATGACACTGCTTGAGTTGCCCAATGTCATCGGTGATGTCCTGGACGCGTTCGGCGCGGCGCTCGTGGAGCAATACATACGCGGGAAAGAGGCAAGCGTCGGCGTTGTCGAAGATTTCCGCGGAGAGGAATTGTATGTTCTTCCACCTGCGCACGTCCTCCTGCCCGAAGGTTCCCACTTTATCGAGCCGTCTCACTATCAGGAGGGAAGTTTGCGGCACAACGTGCCGAGCAATTTCAGTCATGCGGAAAAGAAGGCAATCGCAGAGTTGGCGCGCGCGGCACACCGAGCACTCGGCCTTTCCCACTTCTCACGTGCCGACGTGATGCTCACACCGCGGACGGTGTATCTTTTGGAGGTGGATGCGGTACCAGGTTTGTATCCCGGAGGCTCATTCCGGCCGATGCTTGAGAGCGTCGGCTCGTCCGTACCGGAATTCCTCGAACACGCCATCAAGTTGGCGATGCGCTAACTAGAGATAATCTTTGTGGACCAGCGGGGGATCGAACCCCGGACCTCCTCATTGCAAATGAGGCATTCTACCACTGAACTACTGGCCCCTCGTGTGAAGTTATAGCAGATAATCAGCCATTTTAAAACTCTCCGCACATCTGATAAGCTCTATGTCTGGACATGAGTTGAACTAATATGAAAACAACACTTCCAAAGAATCTCTACGAACACCTTACATCTCTTGCACAGCAGAACCCGAAGAAAATCGCGCTTGTCGGGACGGATGAGAAAGGAAATATCGTCGAACGGCTCACATACCAGGAATTGAGCCGTTCGATTGAGGCGGCGGCGGCGGAGTTGAAAGGCCTTAGACTGGTGAAAGGGGACAGGATAGCGCTCGCTTTCCGCAATTCACCCGCGCTCCTTATATGGAGTTGGGCTGCGTGGGCGACGGGCATTGTCACGGTGCCGATGGATACCAAGCGGGATACTCCCGAGCTCTATGAATACAAGATAAACCTTAACAAGGCGAAGGTACTCATACTCGAGCGCGGCATTCAGGCGGTAAAACTCCCGGGCGTACGTATAAAGGTGCATACGGAATTTACCTCGGCGGGCGATGCGGCAATTACATGGGAAAAAGGTTTATCGCACCAGGCACTTGTACTCTTTACTTCCGGTACGACGGGGCACCCGAAGGGCGCGATGCTCTCACTCGAAAATCTGCTTGTAAACGCCGACGGCATCCGGCAGTGGCTGCGCATTACCGCCGAGGACACGTTCCTCGTGAATTTGCCGCTGCATCACATCAATTCGACGACTTTCTGCCTCTCCACATTGCTTGCGGGCGGCAGCATCGCCATTCCGCCTAATTATTCGAATTCCAATTTCTGGCAACAAATGGCAAAGACTGGTGCGACAATTACGTCCATCGTTCAATCAATCCTTTTTGACCAAGTGAGCCGCGAAAAAGAGTACGAATCGGCAAAGAAGAACATCAAGCTCAACCGCATTCAGATAGGTTCGGCTCCCGTCGTCACGCACACCGTACAGGAATTCAGAAAAAAATTCGGCATCGCCGTCTACCAAGGCTACGGGCAGACGGAAACGGCGCTGCGCGTCACGGGGGTTCCCATGGACATCTCAGAAGAGTTATACGAGAAGCTTGTCGAAGAGAATTCCATCGGCTCTCCGATGCCGTGGGCCGACCTACAGATTGCCGACGACGAGGGCAAATTCCTCGGTGAAAAAGAGGAAGGGGAGTTGGTGGTAAAAGGGCCGGCGGTGATGGAAGGGTACCTTGGTAGAGAGCCGGCATTCCGCGACGGGTATTTTCTCACGGGAGACATCGGCTATTTTGTCGTCATAGACGGTAGAAAGTTTTACTACCTGAAAGGCCGCAAAAAAGAAATCATCATCAAAGGAGGGGTCAACGTATCTCCCGTCGCAGTGGAGAATGCCCTGAAAAAAATTTCACCCGACATCGACCAAGTACACGTGGTTTCCGTTCCCGACGAGCGCTATGGGGAGGAGGCGGGTGCTGTGATTTCCTGGAAAGAGGGAATCGATGAAGAAGGTGCGAAGCGCCGGCTGAAAAGTCCGCTACTTCTGGGGACACCATATCTGAGCGCCTATGAGACTCCGAAATACATCACCTCACTCGCGGGCGGATTACTTCCGATGACCTCGACCGGAAAGGTGCAGCGCAGCGTCTTGAAAAGCCAATTACCGTATGAAAAGTTTGAATCAATATACGGCCTCCTCAAAACGACAAAGCTCCGGTTCAGCGTTCTGCATAGGGACTCCCGTTGGCTCCAGGCTTCCTTTGACCTGCACAACAAGTGTTGGGAGCCTCTCACGATGGACCGCTCTATATATGAAAAACAAACTTCGCGGGTGCTTACCGTTCTTGCGGCCAAGCCGGACGACTCGCTCGCCGGGCAGATCGCCCTCGTCCGCACCAACCTTTCGGGGGATGAGCTTCTGAAGAAGACATATGCAGAAATGCTCTCGCCCGAAGCGTCCGACCGCGACGGCAAGGCGCTCGTCTGTGTTTCTATTTGTAGCGCTGACTATCACCCAAAAGATATTCCCTCCGTTGCGCGCGTGCCTGATGTAGCGGAAGTGGAGAAATATCTCCCAAATGACCCCGTGTACAAATTTCACCAGAAGCCCAAGGGCGGTGGCGGGGGAGCCGCGCTCGTCGGGCTTATTCCGAACGGCCGCCCAGAAGACAAGAGCTCACTCGGTTACAACATGCTCCTCAAATATCCTGAACCAAAAAATATCCTAATAGACGAAAGTGCGCCCGTTTCCAGTCAACTCATCGAGGTTGTGCTTCTGCTCGCGCAAGACTTGGGACTCAAGGACGTGTACGCCTACTCGCGCCCGGGCGGTCTCGCCGCATATTTATCCACAGTTGACCGTTGAAACGAACGTGATACATTGGACATACGATTGTTCGTTCATCGGAACCAACAAGTAGAAAGGAAGGCCGACAATGGCCGACACCCCCACAGACCACGTTCCTCGCGAGCGTCATCCGCCGTTGCCTGATATTTCGAACAACCTCGAATCACAAAGTCGCAGACTGATGCGGAGAAGTCTTCTCCGTTTATGGCGGAAGTTATTCTCGCTCTCCTCCCCAAGAGTTGCTGAATCTTGGAATGCCGGACCGGAAGTCCGGCGCGCCTTGAACGGCGGCTGAATTCAGCCGCCCCTGCCACTTGTGCTCGATTTTTTGAGTACGCCGCTATCGTAATATCGGACTTTACCGACGGTAACCGTGACTGTTCTCCCCTCCCACCTTGCCCTTTATTGTTCTTCTGCTCATTTCTCTCCCTATTTTTGCCGCCAAGTATCATTTTTTGATACTTGGCGGCGCTCTTTTTATCC
>CAZQGK010000018.1:0-11277 GCA_964592945.1 uncultured Candidatus Saccharibacteria bacterium | reverse complement strand
GTGCAGAAGCCCCCGAAAGCAAGCCGAGAGAATCCGGTAATCCCATAGCCAAATTCTTCAGTGGCACAGATGCGACGACAGACGGGTTTCCGATCATAGCGGCGACCGGAAGCGCCTATATTCCCCCGCCGGTCTCGATTCTTGCAAAAAATAAAGGCAAGCCGGAAGTCGGCGATGTGAAAGCCAATATGAACATCATCAAGCGGACCCTCCAAAACTTTGGCATTCAAGTAGAAATGGATGAGGCTTCCATCGGCCCGACCGTGACACGCTACTCGATGAAACCGGCCGAGGGCGTGCGTCTCTCCAAGATAATCGCGCTGCAGAGTAATCTCGAACTTGCGCTTGCCGTATCCCCGGTACGCATCGAAGCACCTATACCCGGCAAATCGCTCGTCGGTATCGAGGTCCCCAACATCTCGCGCACAACGCTGGGACTGGCCCCGCTCATTTCCGACGACGCGTACGTCCAGTCCGACAAACCGCTTTTGCTCGCACTCGGCAGATCCATCACCGGAACACCGCATTTTGCGGACCTCGCACGTATGCCGCACATGCTCGTCGCCGGTACGACCGGCGCAGGAAAGTCCGTCGCCATACACGACTTCATCGTCTCACTCCTCTATCGATGCGGGCCGGAACGTCTGCGATTCATCATGGTCGACCCAAAGCGCGTCGAGCTCACCGTGTACAACTCTATTCCCCATTTGCTCACCCCTGTCATCACGGACGCAAAGAAGGCCATTCTCGCGCTCAAGTGGCTCGCAAAAGAAATGGAACGCCGGTACAACATCCTCGAAGCCGAAGCGGTCCGCGATATCGCTTCGTACCATAAAAATGTCGTCGCCGTCGCGCTTGAAAAAGCCGCAAAAAAAGAGGGCGACAACCCGCTGCCGGAAGCTATGCCCTATATCGTTCTGGTCATCGACGAACTGGCCGACATCATGTCTACTTATCCGCGGGAGCTTGAGGGCGGAATCGTGCGCTTAGCCCAAATGAGCCGCGCGGTCGGTATTCACCTGCTCCTATCGACACAACGGCCGAGCGTGAAGGTCATCACCGGCCTCATCAAAGCCAACATCCCCGCACGCGTCGCAATGCAAGTCTCTTCGCAGATAGACTCACGTACCATTCTCGATACTGGCGGCGCCGAAAAGCTCCTGGGAGCGGGCGACATGCTCTTCCTCTCCGGTGAAATGTCCAAGCCGCGCCGTATCCAGGCACCCTTCATCTCGGAAGATGAGGTGAAAAAAGTGGTTGCGCATATCCTCCGGACGAACGACGGCACGCTCGCGAGCGAGATAGATTTCTCGGACTCACGTATGGGGCAGGGTCCCGATCCGATATTCTCCTCTTCGATTGGGGAAGATGACGAAGACGACGAACTCTACGCAGACGCAAAACGAACGGTCATAGAGGCGGGCAAGGCGTCTACTTCCTACCTACAGCGCAAGCTCGGCGTCGGATACGCACGCGCCGCAAAGCTCATAGACATGCTCGAAGAACGAGGAGTGGTGGGGCCCGCTGATGGTGCGAAGCCACGCAGCATCATCGGTGAGGGCAACGCGGACGAGCTCGCACAAGAGCCGGAAGAGAACGAAGAGACGCTCGAACGTTAGTATGTTGCCGTATCGAGACAGCAGGTTGACCTATATAGCCCTCGGTATTTTTTTCCTCTTCGTTCTCGGCTACGCATACTACGAGGCGCGCGGTCTGCTCTTCGGACCGACGATTACCGTAACCTCGACGATTACGGAGGTGCATGACCCGTTCGTGACCATAAAAGGACGGGCCGACCGGATATCTTCCCTTTCGATGAACGGCAAGACCGTCCCCGTTACTGAGAGTGGCGCATTTGAGGAACCGTATCTGCTCAACCCCGGATACAACCGCGTCGTACTCGACGCGAGCGATAAATACGGACGTACGCGCAGGCAGGCGATAGAAATTGTTTACTCCCCCTCCACGAGCACCGAGCAGCAGACAGTAAGCGCGACTGCAACAACAACGCAGGCAACCTCGTCCACTTCCACCCCTTGATACTTGTTACTTGATACCTGATACTTACCCAAATATGGCCGGATTTAAGAAAAAGGAAAAAGCGCCACCGAAGACGACCGGAAGCGGTTCCGACGCTGATATCGAGCGCGCTATCTCGCAAATAAAGACCAAGTTCGGCGACGAATCCATCATGATGCTCGGCGCCCAGCCGAAGGTAGACGTGAACGCCATTTCGACGGGCTCCATCTGCGTCGATTGGGCGCTTGGTATCGGAGGGCTTCCACGCGGACGCATCATTGAAATATTCGGACCTGAATCATCCGGCAAGACAACGCTCTCGCTGCACGCCATCGCAGAAGCCCAGAAGAAAGGCGGCGTATGCGCATTCATCGATGCCGAACACGCGCTCGATCCGGAATACGCGAAGAAGCTCGGCGTAAAGATAGAGGAATTGCTTGTGTCACAGCCCGACACGGGCGAGCAGGCGCTTGAGATAGTCGAATCGCTCGTGCGCTCGGGGAAGATTGACGTTATCGTCATAGACTCGGTCGCTGCGCTCACGCCCAAAGACGAAATAGAGGGCGACATGGGCGCGCAGCACGTGGGCAAACAGGCGCGACTTATGTCACAAGCGCTCCGTAAGCTCACCGCAATCGTCTCCAAAACGAAAACGGTCATCATTTTCATTAATCAGATACGCATGCAGATAGGAGTCATGTTCGGGAATCCGGAAACGACGCCGGGCGGCAAAGCGCTCAAATTCTACACTTCGGTGCGCATAGACATCCGCCGCATTGCGCAGATAAAGAAAGGCGACGAGACGATGGGCGGCCGGCATCGCGTGAAAATCGTAAAGAACAAAGTCGCGGCTCCGTTCCGTCAGACCGAATTCGATATGCTGTACGGCGAAGGTATTTCAAAAGAGGGCGAGGCTCTCGCGCTCGGCGAAAAACTCGGCTTCGTCGCCAAATCGTCGGGCGGAGCATACTCAATCGGAGAGACCAAACTCGGCCGCGGCTACGATGCCGCGCGTACGTTCTTGCGCGAGAACAAGCCGGTACTGAATCAACTATTGAAAGATATTAAAAAAGGATTGAACGAAGGCGGCGGGGTCCAGGGAAAAAGCGCGCCGCAAGCTGACGAGTAGAACGTAAAAAGTTGGACAAACGGCGTTTTTTGAATAGAATGCTCGGAATGTCCATGCTTGCATACAACGAAGTGCTCCCAAAAAAGCTTATCATCGTCGACGGCGAGCCGTACGAGGTCCTTTCGGCGTGGGTATTCAGGAAGCAGCAACGAAAGCCCGTCAATCAGGTAAAGCTCCGCAATTTGAAGACCGGCTCAATGGCCGAACAAACCTTCCACGTATCCGATAAGGTGGAAGAGGCCGAAGTCGAGTCGCGTCCTGCGACTTTCATATACGAGCGTAACGGCGAATGGTTCTTTCACGAAGCGGACGATAAATCAAAGCGATTCACGTTGGATGCCGACCATATCGGCGACTCGGGAAAATATCTGAAAGGTAATACGGAGGTCGAGGTCCGTTGGTTCGACGAGAAACCGATACAGGTGAAAATCCCGGTCAAGATGGACCTCAAGGTTACGGAGGCACCGCCGAATACCCGCGGCAACACCGCCCAGGGCGGCAGCAAGGTCGTTACGCTCGAGACAGGCGCCCCTATGGACGTCCCGATGTTCATCGAAACGGGCGACGTCATCCGTATCAATACCGAGACAGGAGAGTACGTTGAGAGAGTCTAGCTCGCAATCGCCTGCGCGGTGATAGCGATGATATAGATGCCCGCGGCGTTCATGACATAAGCGAGGGTCATAAAACTCCAGAGGCGCATGCTCGAAAGCCCCATCATGAGGAGTCCGAGCTCGTCGGGAAGCGGCGAGGCAAGTACGACGGCACCGATAAGGGGCAGTATCCACCAAAAAGCACTCTTTTCGAGTGCCGCCCCCAGGCGGCGCAACCGCAGATTCACTGCGGCGCGGATGATGTAATTCGCGAGCGGGCTGTGGAGGAATCTGAATATCAGGATATCGCCGCAGACAGCGCCTGCGCCCCCGAACAGCGCGACCTTCCAGGGTGCAATGTGTTGGCCTAGCTCGCCGAGCGCCACGATGGCCGGCGCCGTAGTGAGTATTGAAGTGAAGAAAATGCCGCTGATGAAACTGCTTATTTCCTCGAATTCCGCCGCCTGCGCGATAAAAGCACCCATCGCATCGGTCTTCAGGAGCCAGACAGAAAGCAAAGCACTCACAACGAGTGCCCACGCTTCACGAGTGATACCCACTGGGATTGCGTTCGGATGCGTTTTGCGGACAACCTGTACCATCCCGCACAGTATAGCGCTGATCAGGCGCGGTTTATTTCTGGATGAAAGGCAGGAGGCCCATGAAGCGTGCACGCTTGATGGCCGCTTCTACGGCTCGCTGTTGCTTGGCGGTGAGACCGCTCTTGGTGCGGCCCACGATGCGACCGTGCGGATTGATGAACTGCTTCAAAAGATCGACGTCTTTGTAATCGACGTGCTGAATATCATTTTGCGTAAGTATATTGTTGGACATACTAGAACGGAATATCATCCGGATTTATATCATCTTTCGGGTAATCGATACCTGCTCCACCTGAGGTCGTGTCATCGGGTGGCGTCTGGTCATCACCGCCTTGCCCTGAGCTTGTCGAACGGGCGCCGCCGCTTCCCTTCGGACCGAACTGTACGCGGTCTGCAACGACTTCGGTGCGGTACTTCTTCTCGCCGTCCTTCTCCCAGCTGCGCGTCTGGAGACGACCCTCTACATACACCGAGCTCCCCTTTCTAAGGTACTGGTTGACGGTGTCTGCCTGGCGGCCGAAGACGACGACGTTATGGAATTCCGTCTGCTCCTGCTTCTTACCGTCGCGGTCCTTGTAGGTGCGATTGGTGGCAACTGAGAAATTGACGACGTTCATTCCGCTCGGGAGCGCCCGGAGCTCGGGGTCGCGGGTCAAATTACCGAATAGCATCACTTTGTTGATATACATATGAAAACAAGTGTAACACTACTCGGTCGTGATGTCCTGGAGAGCCTTCTCGAGGTCCTCCTCGGAAACGGGCGCCGACACCTCCTCGACGCGTCGAGGGGCCTGCTTGATGACATCGGTGCGTTTCACTTCGCGGAGCTGCGGAGCTTTCATCTTGGCGCGCGTATCCTCGCGCACCGTCTGGAACACGAGAAAGCGGAAGAATCCCTTGTTCTGCTTGAGGAACGCCTCGATGGCCTGCGCCGCTGCGATAGGGGCCTCGAATTTTATCCATCCGAAGTATCCGCGGTCGTACTCAACGCTCTTTTCCCCTTCGCGCAGAGAAATGGGGTACGCGAGCTTCATGAGCGACGGGGCGCCCTCAGCGATGAAAGAGCCTCTCGCCGCCTTGATAGCTTCGCGAAGAGTGGTGACGACTTTGTCGAGGTCTTCTTCTTTTGTATCAGGATTGATGTGATAGCCGACCTCGTATATGCGAAGCGCGACCGCATCTGCGGTTTCATTCATTTCTACCACTGCATCATCTGCCATATGTCCGAAGACTCTATCACAAGCACTTTAGCATCGCAATAAGCTCCTTGGCTCTCTATCCCCTGTCCACTTTTCTTACTACGCCGGTCACCGCGTCGACCTCGACGAGGTCGCCATCATTGAGAAGTTGGGTAGCAACTTTCGTCCCCACGACGCAGGGAATTTTCCACTCTCTCGAAATGATGGCGGCATGGCAAGTAATACCGCCCTCGTCCGTGACAATAGCCGCTGCATTCTTAATATAGGGAACCATTTGCGGATTCGTCATACCAGTAACGAGAATTGCACCTCTGGGGACTTCAGTGGTCGCCGTCCAAGATAAATGTTTGACTACACGGCCGGTCGCTTTGCCGGGGAACGCCATCGTACCGACGATATCTTTCGGTTGGCCTCGCCCAATTATTTCCTTCCACTTTTTGAATTCATCACCTGTTACACACCACCACGAACCTTCCTTGAGAATGAATACGCATCCCTGCAAGCGGGCGCGGGCATGTTCCACTGGTGGCATTTTTCCTTTCAGTGCCTCTCTCACTTCATGTTGGGTCAACGCATAAAATTCATCCCTCGTAATCTTGAACTTGAGTTCGAGCAGTTCTGCGAAAGTGTCGAAACCGTTCGTAAATATGTTTTCTGCACTTGCGTGCAATTCGAGTTTTATCTTTCCCATGGTTTCCAAGACCTGCCGCGCGTAATCATGCCCGGATTCTTTCTTGAGAACCATGTCTTCAAGCGCACTCTGCATGGGTTGGTCGCAATAGGTATAAATTGACCACATGGCCTTACACAAACTGAGCAGCCTCTCCCACTCCTGAAGTGCAACCGCACCAACAGCAGGTCTTTGATACTCAATAAGGCTTGTGTGTACTCTGGCGGCTCGCTCGACAATTTTCTTAAAAAAGTCTTCATCGAGTAGTTTTTTCCCGTGTTCACGGGCTTGTTCCATGCCTGCATCGCTTAAATATCCACGGACAACGCCGCTTTCGATTAGTATTCGATAATCGAATGCACCGTAGCTATCAGGACTAAGCATGATGTCGTGATGCAGTATGCCAATATCGGTCCCTGTGTAATGAAAGTGATGCCTTTCTTTTTTGGTTAACGTGGTGATCGGTCTCGACTGAAGGATGTAGAATTTCCCGTTCTCAAACGCCCACTCGATGTCGCACGGGAAGCCACAGTGCTTTTCAATGGCAACGACGAGGTCCGCCAGCTCCAGTATCTGGTCGTTGGTGAGAACCTGTTCATACGCTTTCGACTTTTCTATTGTGACGAGCCTGTTTCCTTCCGTATCGGCAGAACGTACAAGGGCCTGACTTTTCTCGGCGATATTGATCTGAATAATCCGGCGCGGGTCTTTCCCCACTATGTAAGAATCCGGAGTGATGGAGCCTGACACAATGGGCTCGCCGAGACCAAAGCCTGCCTCGGTGAGGACTTGGTCTGTATCTTCCGTAACCGGGTGGACGGAGAATGCGACGCCGGCGGATTCGCTTGCAACCATCTTTTGGACAACGACGGCAACGGATATGTTCTTTTCATTGAGGCCTTTTTCTCGCCTATACGCGATGGCTCGGGGCGTAAATAATGATGCCCAACAGCGACGCATGTGCTTCAGAAACGTGCGTTCGGTCGTATTGAGGTAACTCTCAAGCTGCCCCGCCCATGAAGCGTCCTTTGAATCTTCACTTGTTGCGCTCGAGCGAACGGCCATATGTGGAGCCTCGAGAAGTATGAAATTCTTGACGACCTCGAACAGGAGGTCGTCGGGGATGGGGGCGCTTTCGATAAGTGACCGGATTTCCCGTGATACGGACTCAAGAGATGTGGCATCCGCAGGATGCATCTGTCGCAACAAGGCATCGATTTTCGTGTCGAGAGCATTTTGTGACAGGAAGTGCTCGTATGCCGAGCTGAGTATCACAAATCCCGGAGGCACGGGCACGCCGCTTTTCGTCATTTCACCGAGCGATGCACCTTTGCCACCAGCAATCGCGCCGTCATCTTTATTTAGATTGTGTAGTTGTTTTATGAATTCCATATCAATTAGGTAATAACAGGCACCGGCTCGCGCCGGAGCCTGTTATTTCGTGAAAGATCGACGCAACGCTACGAGCGCTATTCCGGCGGAACCGGGAAGTACTCACACGACGCGAGCTCGAGGGCGTCGGGCGGGGCCGGCATCTCATCGCTCCAGTGCGGAATCCGGCGCCTGTATGCCTGGTGGATGAAGGCACCGGTTTCGAACCCATTCCCCGGAAGCCAGAAATCGTTTTCCCGGAACTTCTGAAGGTCGAGGTTTGCGTTGCGCGCACCGGCGTCCGCATATGGGGCGTGGCTGCACAGCGCACCGATCTTGCCGATGCCGACGAATTTCGCGAGGTCGTACGACGCGTTCGCGAAGTCGCGACCACACTCATCGACGAGATCCGGCTGCAGCGCATGCATCTCCTGAGGAGTCATGCTGTATGCATCCGGACGAGCGGCGCACGGCGCCCATTTGGGGACTTCGTGACGCTCGAGGCCGAGCCGACGATCCATCTGGATTCTGGAAGCGAGGTGCGGCCAGAGCAAAATGAGCGTCGGACGAGACCGAGCTTCGATCTGCGAGCAACTCATCGCCACAGGTTCGATGCCGGGTAAATACGTATCGATGGTCCGGCGCGCAATCTTCCATGCCTTCTCGCCATTGAGTCCCCTGTCGTAGTCCCAGACATCGCCGAGAGGCGGATTTGCCGCCCGCGGACCATGACGAAACCCCAACACATGCGCCAGACTCGGATCGAAGTGGATAGGCTCGAACTTTGCCATGATGACCTCCTGGGTCGTTGGCGTTGCATTTCCCCTAGGCGGAATGCCCAAGGAAACTATTCACTGGGCAATAGTTTGTACTATGCGTCAAAACAAGTCAATGATTTTAGACGAAAAATACCCTCTTTTCGAGTATCTTTTTGAGAAATACAGTACCATGATGTCAGAACACTTGACAATACCTTTTATATGGCTACACTGCCACCTATGGACCCCACCGAAATGTTGAAGCAATTAGGTCTGGACGAAAAGGAAATAATTGCCTACTTAGCTCTTCTTGAGATGGGAGAGGCTTCGGTATTGACTCTATCGAGGAAATCCGGGCTCAAACGCCCGACCACCTACCTCATTCTCGACGCGCTTGAGCGCAAGGAGCTCGTCTCAAGAAGTGTTCGGGGGAAAAAGATCACTTACCTACCACAGCACCCCAAAAAGATTCTCATAGACGCTGAGCACCGAGTAGCGCAGTTGAAAGAAATGCTTCCACAGTTTGATGCACTCATGCAACGAGGTGACGACAAGCCGCGGGTTATGATCTACGAAGGAAAGGACGCACTTGATCGGGCATACGATGATATGTTCATTACCAAAGGAGAGGTTGTCTTCCTAAGCAACGTTGAGCTCGTTGAGGACATATTCACTCGGACTCTTTCTAAATTCGAGTACGCCGCATCTGCCGAGCTGCGCAGTCGGGAAATAATCGATGATAGCGACCGTTCACGCGCGTATGCACGGCGCGCCAATGGGCCATACAGAAAAGTCCGATTCTTGCCTGACGCCTTCCCTCGTTTCGAGACAGATATCGGAGTCTTCGGCAATAACACCGTTATAACATCCGGGCATAAAGAATACTTCTCGGTGAGAATCGTGAGCGAAGAGATTGCAAATGCATTTCGCTCAATGTTCGAGGCAATGTGGCAACTCTCAACTGAGACCGAAAACCCTGCGAGCGTTCCCAAGTAGTTGCTCCCTCACTTTCTCGAAATCCTCGCCGCGGATTTCGGCTATCTTGCGGACGACGAGCTCGACGTAGGCCGGCTCGTTGCGTTTGCCTCTGTGCGGCGCGGGGGTGACGTACGGCGCGTCGGTCTCGGAGAGCAGCATATCGAGCGGCGCATTTTTGACGACTTCGTCGTAGTTGTGGGTAAAGGTAATGACGCCGGTGAATGAGAGAGTGAACCCAAAGTCGAGATATTCTTTGGCGGTAGCCCAATCCCCCGCAAAAAAGTGCGTGTCGCCTTTTACCTTTGCATGCGCTTTCAAAATCTCAAGTGCATCGTCATACGCGTTGCGGATGTGGAGCATGAGCGGCTTGCCGAGTTTATTCGCAAGCTCGATTTGCTCAATGAACATCTTCTTCTGAGCTCCTTTAGTACTCTCGTCGGCGCGGTAGTAATCGAGCCCGCATTCGCCCACTGCTATCACACGCGGCGACTTCCCCAATCCTTCGTATGCGGTGATGTCGAAGACTTCACCGCGCGAGGTGAATTCTTTGCCTCCTTCGCCGAGCTCTTTCTCATCATGGTACGACTTCGACGTGTGGATGGGGTGTAATCCGATGGTCGCAAACACATTGTCGTATTTCTCGGCAAGCGCGACGGCAGCCTTGGAGGTATCGAATTGCGTCCCTACGACGTTCATCCCGACCCCCGCATCCTTCGCGCGTAGAACAGTAGACTCGCGGTCGTCGTTGTACGCGACGAAATTCATATGCGTATGTGCGTCAAAGTATTTCATCCGGTGTACAACAATGTTATCGCAAAGAATGATACAACGACCGCAGCTAATTTTCTAAGGTTTATGTGGTCCTTGTACCACCACACTGAGAGTACTATTGGAATTAATATGTAATGTGCCTGAATAACGTAGACGAGGCTCACGAGGCCGGTGCTTAGTGCTTTGAACAGCGAGTAGGCCGAAACGAGGCCGAAAATGGCAGAGAGTATTCCGATCTGCACGTCCCGTTTGTCCGCATGTGCGATCATCGGGAGGCCTGCCCCGTGCTGCCGCACGAGGATAGCGGCGGAAGCAATCGTGCCTGCAAACTGAGAAACACCGAGCATGAGCAGAGCGGAAGCGCCCAACAAGAATCCCTCTTTGCTGAGGAGGAGGGAACCCGCTGAAAGAACGGTCGAGACAACGAGAAGTTTCAAGCCGAGGAGTAGATTTTTTTGCCTTTCGTGCTCGACCGATGACACGAGAATGAGCGGCACGGTGATGCTCAAGCCGATGCCCACGTACTGTGTGAGTGTCAGTGCGTCGCCGAAAAGCGCGACACCGCCAATGACGACTACCAACGGGCCAAGCATCTTGTTTATCGGGAAGAACAATACACTGTCGATGTATTTCAGCGCCTCGATGCGAATGAAGTTCCCTAACCCGTGGACTGCCCCGGCCCCGAAGGCGAAAAGCACGATTACCTCCCAGTGTGGCGGAAGTTCTCGAACAAACAGCAGGAGCACGATAGCGAGGGCGCCGGACAGCCCATACATCAGGAGCCCATTAAACGCAGAGCTGCGACGCTCCTCGGCAACAACTTTCTGCATGAAAAGCGTCAAGCCGGCGAATACGGTCGACAAAAGGGTCCACAAGAACGTCGCTTGGTCCATGACTGTTCAAGAAAAATCAAGGTCGCCTTTTTTCTTCTTTTTCTTCTTGGGCAACGCAAAATGCGGCGGGGTTTCTTTGGCCGCACGACGCAAGGGCTCTTTCCTCGGAAATAGATTCTCAGGCTTCTTGTTGGCGAGGACGGCCGCAAGTATCGTCGCACTCGTCTCCGGCATGAAAGGCTCGACGGCTTTCGCTATCCACGCGAGCTGTTTGACCAGGTTGGCAATCATCTCCGCGCCGCGTTTCTTATCTTCTTTCACGATCTTAAAGGGTTGGTCTTTTTGGATGCTTTC
>CAZQGK010000017.1:0-11287 GCA_964592945.1 uncultured Candidatus Saccharibacteria bacterium | reverse complement strand
TATCTCATCGTACGCACAACTGCGGCCTTTCGCTCTGCGGGATGCTCGCGCAAAAGGCGACGGGTATGGATATCTTCATCGGCAAGGAATGATTTGAAAAAAAGCCAGCCCCCGGGGCGCAAGACGCGCACTATTTCAGCCCGCAGTGCCTCACGCTCAGCTTTGCGCAGAAAGTGCGACGTCATCATGTCGAGTACAAAGGTCTGCGACGTATCTGGAAGCGGCAACGGCTCCGCGATGGAACGGACCTCATATGCGATGGGAAGTCCTTCCGAAGCGGAGCGTGCCTGCTTGATGGCCTCTTCAGAGATGTCGTAGCCAATCCCCTTCATGCCATACGTCTTCGCTAGGTAAATGAGATTGCGGCCGTTGCCGCAGCCGAGGTCGAGGGCGCGCGCGTAGCTATTGAGAAATTCGCGCTTGTAGCCGCGCTCGAGCCAACGCGTAAATTTCTCAAGGTCTTCAGACGACTCGCTCGAGAGCGCTAGGTGTTCTGCCGTCTTGTATTCGCGGTTCCAGAAGTCTTTGTGATTCATAAGTGCAATACTACCCTGCCTGTACGCGCAGGTTGCACATGGGCACCATCTGCAATGCAGATGGTGCCCATGTGCAAGTGGGACTAAGCTTGGAGCGGCAATCCGAGAAAGCGGAGATACGCTTCTGCTTCTTTCTTGGATTTCGCGGTCGTCGTGATGGTCACTGCGAGTCCGAAGATGTCCTTGGAATCCTCATCGGACGTTTCGGGGAAGACGATGTGTTCCTTGATGCCGATGGTGATGTTGCCCATTTCGTCGATAGCCGAAGGTTTGATGCCGCGGAAGTCCTTCACACGCGGCAGGACGATGTTGATGAGTTTGTCGAGGAAGGATTGCATCCGCGCTCCACGGAGAGTCACCTGATAACCGACGACATCGCCGATGCGGGATTTGAAATTGGCGATAGATTTCTTCGCGCCGCGAGTGACGGGAGCCTGGCCCGTGATACGGGAGATGCGGTCGACGATGAGTTCCAGTTTCTTCTTATCTTTGAGCGAGCCGACACCTGTGGAAACGATTATCTTCGAGACTTTGGGCGTCTGCATCACATTGGTGTAGCCCATTCCGCTCTTGAGCGCGTCGAATGTTGGGTTGTGTTTTGCTGCTTTTGCGTTCACCCCGGTAGCAGTTTTTGAAGTCATATGTTGTTTTGTTGTTGGCATAAGTATCGAAATCTCAGTTTATTATCAATCGTTCGAATAATCAAAAAACTGCAACGGGGCACGTATATTATTTCAATGATTCACCGCTTTTGACCGCCACACGCTCGCGCGAACCGTCCGCATCGCGAACGATCTTGATGCGTGTCGGCTTCCCTGTCTTCGGGTCCATGAGCATGACATTCGACGCATGTATCGGCATCGGCTTGTCGATTATCTGACCCTTGCGATTCTGCTGGGAAGGCTTGCGGTGACGCTTCACGAGGTTGATGCCGTCGAGCAGCACCTTGTTATCCGCAGTGAGCACACGCACGATTGCGCCGCTTTGACCCTTATTCTTCCCCGCAATAACGAGGACCTTGTCTCCTTTTTTCAATTTCATATTAGACGATTTCCGGCGCGAGTGAGCCGATGCGCTGATATCCCCGTTCGACGACTTCGCGGGGAATGGGGCCGAATACGCGATTTGCCTTCGGTTCTTTTGGCTCTTTGCCCGAGCCGGCAATGAGGACGACCGCATTCTCGTCGAATCGCACGTACGAGCCGTCGGCGCGGCGGAAGGCGTTGCGCTGGCGCACAATGACCGCGCGGTGCACTTCCTTCTTTTTCACCGATTTGCGGGGCTGTGCCGTCTGGATAGAAATAACTATTTCGTCTCCGATGCCGGCGTAGCGACGCTTGGAACCGCCCAATATCTTGAAGACACGGCCGATGATGCCGCCCGAATTGTCCGCTATTTTCACGAGTGTTCTGTCTTGTATCATATTTTATTTCACGATGACGAAGCGTTTTCTCTTGGAAATGGGGCGAGTCTCGCGGATGGTGACCTTCTCCCCAATCTGCGCGGTATTACCCACGTCATGCACGAGGAATTTCTTGCTGAGGCGCATGAACTTCTTGTATTTCGGGTGCTTCACGTAGCGCTCCACCTGGACCGTAGCCGTGTCTTTCATCGCCGACTTTACGACGATGCCTTCGAATGTTTTTCCCTGTTTGTTTTCCGGTTCCATAAATGATGAGAGCGAATATTATGCTTTCTTAGCCTTTGACGCAATTACCGTCTTCTCCGCGGACAATTGTCGTGCGCGCAACTCCGTCAAAATCTGCGCGATCTCGCGGCGCAATGTGCGGCCCGCGCGGACGTCGCGCGTACGACTGCCTGCACCTCCGAACCGGAATGCCCGAAGCGCTTCGCGCTTATCCGCGACCATTTTCTGCAGTTCTGCTACCTCTTGTGTCGTAAAATTACTCATATATTAATCGCGTAAGACGACGCGGGCGCTGATCGGCAATTTCGTCCCCGCCTTTCGCAGTGCTTCGCGGGCTACCGCATCCGTCGCCCCGTCAATCTCGAAAATAACGCGGCCCGGTCGGACATCAAAAACGTATCCCTGAACATCCCCTTTTCCGCTACCCATGCGTACTTCCGCGGCTTTACGGGTCATCGGTCTGTCCGGGAAAATACGTATCCATATCTTTGCGCTCTTTCCGCCTGCACGCGAGAGCGCGCGGCGTGCGGCTTCTATCTGATTGGAAGTAACTCGCGCCTGCGTGAGCGCCTTAAGTCCGTGTGAACCAAAAGCGACCGTGATGCCACGGGTGTCAGGTGCATTGAGGCGTCTCGTGCCCCGGCGCCCCATCTGCCACTTGCGATATTTTGCTTTTTTGGGTGCGAGCATATTTTATTGTGCGCTCTTCGCAGACTTCTTCTCGTCGGCAAAGATGTTGCCCCGGTATATCCATACTTTGACGCCGATGACACCGTACGGGAGATACGCCTGTTCACGCGCGAAATCGATATCGGCACGAAGTGTCTGCAGCGGTACACGGCCGCGCTTTATTTCTTCGGTACGGGACATTTCTGCGCCGCCCAACCGGCCGGCGATGGCGATACGCACGCCTTGCACATCGCGATTGGCCATCACCTTCTCGACGGTCTGCTTGAGTACCCGGCGGAATGTCTGGCGCTTTTCCAGCCCTTCGGCGACCATGTACGCAACGACCGGAGCCTGGCTCTCGGGGCTGCGCACCTCTTCGATGTCGATGCGGACGGCTTTGCGTTCTGCATGCGGCACGGTGCGCATAACGGCCTCTATCTCTTTGCTGAGCTTGGTCGAGCCCTCGCCGCCGCGTCCGATGACCAATCCCGGTCGGGAGGTCTTGATGATGACGCGGACCGCTTTTTCGTTGCGCTCAATCTCCACCGAGGTGACGTAGGCTCCGCGCAAACGCTTCTTGAGGAAACGGCGGATAGCGGCGTCCACACAGACGTTCTGCCGGTATTTCGCAGGCGACTTCGAGAACCAGCGCGACTTCCAGTCGCGGATGATGCCGAGTCGGTGCGCATATGGATGTACGGTATGTGTCATATTATTTTGTTGCTGCCTTTTTTGCGACTTTCTTTGTTGAAGCCTTTTTGGAAACTTTCACGGCCTTTGTAGCTTTTGCCGCTTTTGAGGAAACGCCGAGCTCAAGGAAAACGATGCTCATGGCCTTGCGGAGGCTTCCCGAGCGTCCGCGACCGAACGGTCGCGCGCGGCGCATCACGACGCCCTTGTTGACCGTGATGGTCTTGACGAAAAGATTCTCAATGGAGCCGCCTTTGGAACTCGCATTGGCAACCGCAGAATCCAAGAGCTTTCCGATGGCCGGCGATGATTTCTTGGGCAAGTACAAAAGCGCTGCGCGGGCTGCAGCGACACTCTTGCCGCGGATGAGGTCCGCGACGAGACGCACCTTGCGCGGCGATTGATGATAGTTGGTCAAGAGCGCTTTCATATTATTTCTTTGCGGCAGCTGAGGTCGTTGCCGTTGCCTTTGCGGCTGTCGCAGCGGCGATTTCTGCCGCCTTGGCGGCCATCTCGGTCTCCTTCTGCATCTTACCTCCGTGTTTGATGAAGCGGGTCGTCGGCGCGAATTCTCCCAACCGGTGACCTACCATGTCTTCGGTTACAAACACGTCATCAAAATTCTTGCCTGTATGTACTGCAAATGTGTAGCCCACGAATTCCGGTGCTATCTGCGAGCTTCGCGCCCACGTCTTGATAGTCCCCTGCGTAGCCTTACGCAGAGATACTTTTTTCATCAATTTGACGTCCACATACGGACCTTTTTTGAGTGAGCGTGTCATGGTTTCAATTAAAAACGCCTCTCGGGCGTTTGGACAATGTATAGGAAATGAGGGTCAATGTCAACAAAAAGCCCGCACAGGCGGGCTTTTTGTTGCTGTAGAGCGGCGGAGTTACTGGCCGAGCTTCGCGATGAGAGCTTGGAGTATCGATTCAAGAGCCGTGAGTGCGCTCGCGAGATTCGCGTTGCTACCCGCAGAAGCGCCCATCTCGCCCTTTGTGTTGGTCGGATACGTTGACGGGTCTACTGTCGTAGAGCAACCCCTATCGCCACACGTCTGCGGGCCGACCGTTGTGCTGCATGATCCGGTAACTAGACCTCCGCCTGGTGTGAGACCGTAAGTGCCCATGACAGTGAGCGTGTAGGTGCCCGGCTGTGAGACCCATATCTGCGTCGGCTGGCCGTATGGATTGCCCGTGACCGGAACGCCGGAGTTGAGATTCATCGCACCACCGGTAAGGTTCGCAGTGGACGCATTAACGGTAGTCCAGTTGAGATTGAACCCACCGATGCCGGAAACCATTTCATTCCCCGGAGCTCCCGAGAGAGTGCATGTCGGAGCGGCAACCGTCAGGCCCGTGACGGTAATCGTCGCGCCTGCTGTTTGCGCACAAGATCCCGTGGCGCAGGCGCCGACCATCGTAAGTGTTGCTGTGTAGGTACCGGCCGTTGCATACGTGTGACTTGCAAGATATGAGCCTGTATTGCAGTTGGTCATGTCAAAACTACTTATGCAATTCGGAGATACTGTCCCGGTCGTACCGTCACCGAAATTTATCGTTGCATCCGCTATGTTGGTCTTGAACGAAACATAGAGAGGCGCGGTTCCGGTCGTCGGATTGGCGGTGAGGATTGGAGCCGCCGGCTGACATTGTGCGTTGATAGCATTGGCCCTTGCGCGGGTCATGGCGTCCCATACGCCCACCTCACCGACTGAGAGACTATACTTGCGCTGGAACGCATCGACAGCCCTGAAGATGTTGTCGTCATAGCGGCTACCCTCACCTTCGTAACCAAGATTGAGTATGTTGAGGAATTTCCTTACTTGGTAGACTTCATACCCTACAGAACCTCTCGCGAGGTTTTGGGTAAAGGTATACCCCGTGCACTGCTCGTTGACGGTGGGTTGCGGTTGCGTGTCGGCCAAATTGAACGGAGCGCTTTCTACGACCACCCTTCCGGTGCTGTTTTCGTGGACTCGCAGGAAATACGAGCCTGCCGGCACTGTTCCTCGGACGAAGAAGGCATCCCACCCTCTAACCGAATCAATCGGCATGAATGTTTGAGCGTCGGTTCCGAGTCCGTCATTTTTTACCAAGTCGACCGTCGAGGGGGGAATGTTGCTGAATGTCGCATTGACAACGAAGTGGCGGTCGGCGTCGAGCGGGCCTACTACACTGGTGACGGTAATACTTGGGGTGGATTGGGTGCTCACGGTAATCGTCGCGGTGCCCAGTGTTTGCGCAGGGCGTGGGTCGCACGCCGTCTCGGGTCCTGCCGTGCACGAGAACGTTTGCAGAAGCGTCGCCGTATACGTACCCGGCGCGCTATACGTGTGAGCCCAGCCGCCGTTTCCTCCGTAGCCGCGCGCGCCGTCTCCGAAGAGAACGGGATATCCCGAAGTCGAGTCCATTTTAACGTCGCTCGTGAAAACCACGGTGAGAGGCGCCTGGCCCGATGTCGGGGATGCGGAGAAGGTCGGAGTGACGGGAGTGCCACCGGTAACTGTGAGAGGTACCGCCTTTGAAGCAATCCCGCCGAAAGGAGTGCCTACTCCCAGATTCCGCACGCTCACCAAATACTGCCCCGCCGGGACCATATTAGTAAGGAGGGGGATCGACACTTGCGTACCGCCGGCAGTTGGCGTTGCACCTGTCACCTGCATTTTTTGGCCGGTCGTGGACCAGATATCAACGTTGACGAGTTCCTGATCAAATCCCTTTCCGCTTATCGTAATGGTCGAGCCGACGGATGCAGGCGAAGGAGATACCGAAGATATGCTTGGAGAGGTCGTGACCTTGTACGTGACCGGACTGCCGTTTGCGTCGTTGGTGCCGCTCGAGCCGTTTGCGTTTGAAACGCTAACGGGGTATGTGCCTACGGCGATGTAGGCGGGGATTGTGAAGAAGAGCTGTTGGTATCCTTTGCTGCCGCTATTCGTCGGTGCCAGATTTGCTGCGGCAAGAGCAGGGCCGCCCGGGACGGACGGGTTTCCGAAGAAGACGTTGTTGGTATTGCCGGGCGTGAACCCCGTACCGATAATCGTTACCGGCGCTCCGATAACGCCTGCGGCAGCGCCTTGCGGAGCGAGCCTGGGGCCGCCGGCGGTGTTGCCGCCGACTGTTATTGTCACCGTACCGATGGTTTCATAAATTGGGTTGGACGGATAGGACTGCGTCTCGCCGATAGCCCGCTTCAGTTTCGCAATATACGTGCCCGCTTGTTGGTAGGTGTGCGAAATGCTGCCGGTGCCGCTGTTACAGGACACGCCGGCCGGGCACAGCATCTTTGTTATATTCCAATTCACAATATCCCCCGACGTTCCATCCCCGAAATCAACCCTGTTTCCTCCGGGCGGCATTTTTGATGTGAAGGTCACCGTAAGAGGTGCCTGGCCCGACGTCGGCGAGGCGGAGAATGTTGCAGTGGAGGAGGAGTCTGGCACACACTTTAAGTTGTCATGACGGCATCCGTTGGAGTCAATCGTATCGGGACCCGCTGATTCGTAGTGCTGACCTGCGGGGCATGCTGTTCGCAGCGCTTCCGCATCACAGACTGGCCCTGAGCCGACACCGGTCGTGCCGTCTGAATATGTCGTTTGTGCAGCAGTGTTTCCGCATCCTTGTGCCATCGCGGCGCGGGTACGCGGGCCTACGTAGCCAAAGCCCGTGGATTCGGGGTCACCGGAGGAAACAAGGCCGTGAGAAGCTTGCCACCGTTGGACCAACCCCAACGTCATAGGACCGAAGTAGCCCGTTACGCGGCCGCCGAGAAATTGCTGGAGGCGTGTCACATTACCGTTTGTATCCACGTCGGTGTCGTCGGGGCCCATGTTCGTCGTGAGGTTCGCGCAGTTTGTCGCATTCGACGGAAACTGGTTGCCAGAGGGCGTCGAGGCGTTCGTCTGGGCTTGAAGCGTCTTAATCTGCGCAATCAAGGCCTCTATTTGTGCCTGCAGGTCGGAGACCATGTCAGCCGAAGCGAGGAGAGGAGAAGCGAGTAATGCGATGCCGAGACCCGAAAACGCTATTTTTTTAAGCATGAAGAGTGGCCGCTAAAGATAATGAGTTCATGATACACCCCTTCCCCCACAGCAAAACGCGGCGTGTGGATACGCCGCGTTTTGCTGAAAAAGTTGTCTGTTACTTCCTCTTCCCTACTTTTCGCCTGCTGACAATAAAGACATTACTGTATTTCTTTGGGCGGCGTGTTTTCTGGCCTTTGCCGGACGGTTTACCCCACATGGTCTTCGCGCGGCGCAATCCGCGGCCCTGCTTACCTTCACCTCCTCCGTGCGGATGGTCCACCGGGTTCATAGCGGTACCGCGAACAGTCGGACGGCGCCCAAGCCACCGGCTGCGGCCCGCTTTGCCGAGATTCACGAGATGATGCTCTTCGTTGGAGACTTCACCGACGGACGCCCACGCGGTCGAGATGACGCGACGTACTTCGGTCGAAGGCATCTTGAGATGCGTGTAGCCGGCGTCTTGCGCGACTATTTCGCAGTAATTGCCCGCGGAGCGCGCCAGGGTACCGCCTTCGCCCGGCTTCAATTCAATGTTGTATATAAAGGTGCCCACGGGCATGTTGCCGAGCGGCAAGCGGTTGCCGAGTGTGACGGGTGCTTGCTCCGAAACGATGAACGAATCGCCGACTTTCACCTTTTGAGGCAAGACGACGTAGCGCTTTTCGCCATCTTTATACACTGCGAGTCCGATGAACGCCGAGCGGAACGGATCGTATTCGATGGAAGCGATCTTTGCGGGGATATTCTTCTTGTTGAATTTGAAATCAACATCCCGGTGGCTCTTTTTGTGGCCACCGCCCTGGTGTCGGACCGTGATGCGGCCCTGACTGTTGCGCCCCGCAAAACTGCGCGCACCCGTCATGAGCGACTTGGTCGGTTTGTGGCCGGAAAGCAGCTTCTTGTACTCGATAGAAGTGTGCTGCCGCTGGGATTTTGATGTCGGTTTGTATGTTTTCATAGTTATTTATAGTGAGCGTAGTCGAACTAGCCAATCGTTATGTTCTCGCCCTTTTTAAGGTACACATACGCCTTCTTGCCGCCTCCGGTCATTCCGATTTTCCCTGTGCGCGCATTGCGGCGTGCTTTCGTCGGGACGGTAACGATGCGCACCGTGCGCGGCGTCACCGAGTAGAGCGCCCGTACCGCCTGCATGACATCACGCTTCGTCGCCGCGGGAGCAATATCAAATGTGTACACGCCTGCAGCCTGGTGCATGCTCGCTTTCTCCGTGATGCGCGCGTGTCTCAAGATGGTCGAAATATCGCGGCCCATTGAAGGCGGCGTGTTTGCGGGTACCGCGACTACCGCTTGCTTTTCTTCTGTATTCTTCTTTTTTCCAAAGAGTGCCATATAGATTATTTAGTTGCCTCCGGCTTCTTCCCGATGCCTGACTGCGCAGACAGGCGGCTTGCAACGATGGCAACGGCGGCTTCCGGATTTTCGATGATGAGATAGGTGTTCCCCAAGACTGCGACAGGATTGAGGTTTCGTACGGCAACCGCGGTTACATTACCGATGTTGCGGAAGCTTTTCTGTGTCGCTTCCGTCGGGTCTGAAAACGCGATGAGGGCGGCATTCTTGCGCTTCACGCCGAGCTTCTCAAAACCGGAAACCTTGGAGAGCATCGCGAGCGCCTTCTGGGCGGTGGCCGTCTTCGGCTCAGTGATACCGAACGAGTCGACGAACATAAGCTCACCGTCCTTGAGCTTGCGGGAAAGCGCCATGAAAAGTGCCTTGGCACGCATCTTTTTCGGTATCACCTGAGAGTAGTCCCTGTCCGAGCGCGGTCCGTGCGTGACACCGCCGCCTTTCCAGATGGGAGAACGGCTCGAACCGTGACGGGCGCGACCCGTGCCTTTTTGCGCCCACGGCTTTCTGCCTCCTCCGCTTACTTCCCCGCGCGTCTTTGCATGAGCGACGGTCGGACGGGCGTTGGCCTGCATCGCCGTCACGACTTGGTGTATCAGAGCATCACTCCACGCAACTCCGAACACATTCTCGGGGAGTTTGACGGAGCCCGTCTTTTTGCCTTGTGCATTGTAAATATCAGCCTCGTGGGAAAAGACGGCCTTTGCCGGGACCTTCTTGGTGGTATTCTTTTTTGTCTTTTTTGTTTCCATACGTAAATAGTTGTACCTGACGAAATTAGCCGCGGATCTCCACGAGCGTGCCAGGCTTCCCCGGGATAGCACCTGAGATGACGAGAGTACCCGTGGCGACGTCGACTTGCAAGACCTTGAGATTCTTGACCGTGATGCGCTCCCCGCCCATACGACCGGCCATGCGCATGCCTTTCACAACCCGTCCGCCAGCACGACCGCCGCCGCCGATAGAACCCGGGCTGCGTTCTCTGTTCTTCTGACCGTGACTGCGCGGACCTCCGTGGAAACCGTGCCGCTTCACGACACCCTGGAATCCCTTTCCTTTGGATATCGCAGAGACCTCAACGACGTCTCCAGGCGCAAAGACCGAGACATCAATAGTGGCGCCAGCTTCGAGCTTGGAATCAGCTCCAGCGGGAAACTCCCGCAAGACCTTGAACGGCTTCCCGGCCTGAGCTTTGTTGACCTTCGATTCTTTTTTCGCTCCGAAACCGACTTGAACAGCTTCGTACCCCTCGTTTTCTTTTCCCTTTACCTGAGTGACCGTGAGCGGACCGGCGGTTACGACCGTCGCAGCAGAAACGACACCCTTCTCATCGAAGACTTGGGTCATCCGCCCTTTGGTGCCCAACATAAACTTATTGCTGAATTTGTTTGTCATACATTAGAAAATAGAAACGCCCGCAATAGCGGGCTTACGAAAGCCTGCCATTGGTCCCGATATGGGGACGTGGGTGAAGGGCAGTCTACCCCATGAGATACGAATTGCAAGTCCCGCGTTTAATCGAACGGGCTGCGGCCTCGACCGAACGCCACGAAGAGGCCGGGTTTCTATCTCACGGGGTGAACAGAAGCACTACCAAAAGTCAAAATCCGCTACTTCTCCTCGAACGAAGGGACGATATTCACGACCGCGGATTCCCGCACGACTGCGGGAATGACGCCGGGGAATGCGTGGCAGAGAAGTGTGTAGGTCGTCTGGCTTGAGATGGGGCTCGTGGTCTTGCCGGTCTTGCCGGAGAACGTGACGTCCCAGACATCGCCGTTGCTTCCGGTCACGGTGCAGTCCTTCGCGTTCACGGCATTCCAGAATACCTGAGTCGTCTCGCCCTGACGGAGCAGGGACGGTACTACCTGGATATGGCCGCTTGCGAGGAACGATTGTCCCGCGCGGTTGGTGGCGCCGAACCTGACGAATTCGATTGGCGGGGGAGGAATGCAGACGTTGTTTTGCGGAGTCCAGCCCTCTGGGCAGGAGAGGCGGACGCACTGGCCGCCCCGGAACGTGAAGCCGTCTTGGCAGGGGGTCGCGATGCATTGTCTCGTCACGACAGAACAGCCGCCGGAGCAGACGGTCCTTCCGCCGCAGTTGTCCGTGATGGCGCCGGTTTGGGGATTGCAGGTGGTGGAGGTGGGGGTGCAGGAGTCGCCTGTGCCGCGGAGGATGGCGGGGCAGGATGCTGTCGGCACGGCGCCTCCAGTGCCACCCCATTTGAGCGCAACTACGCCGCCGCCGCCCTTGCCTCCATAGGCCGGGCCGCCGTTCGTGCGAACTGCCGAGCCCCCGCCGCCGGAACCTGAACCGGGTAACGCATCGCCGCCGTTGCCGTGCGG
>CAZQGK010000016.1:1033-11423 GCA_964592945.1 uncultured Candidatus Saccharibacteria bacterium | reverse complement strand
CTATGCCGCGAATGCCGAACATTTCGCGTTTCCCGCGCGTGTGCGTCGCCGCAAAGTACGTGATACGGCGGTCATCATCCTGATGGCCGGAAGTCATGCTGCAAGTATAGCGTATTTCTCACTGCTGCGGTGCGAGCACTTGGCGTAGGCTGCGGTATCTGTTCGCCGCGTCCCAGAAAAGATACGAGGTGAGTCCCGCGTCTTCATTCGCCTTTATCTGCGCGGCGACCATCGCGGGCGTGTACTCTACGGGATAGTCGAACGATTGCAGCCACGGGCGCATCCTTGAAGCCGGATAGCTCTCCTTTTGGTATAGCTGCGGCGAAGTCGAAGCAATAGGAACCGCGCCCAAAAACGCATTCCGCGTCGTCGTCGCAATCGTACGTGCGACAGCAGTGTTCATCGAGACGGAGACGACCTTGTAAGTGTCGCTGTTGACGTCTTTGAGTCCGGCGAATCCGCTGTTGTAGTGGCTCGGATAGACCATGGGGTCGATGTAATCAAAATACGGCAATGCCCGCTCCAGTATCTGCCCGATGCCGAGGTCGTCGTCGTGCACGGTGACGTAGCCGAAGAGGTCCGCCGACGTGACGATACCGAGCGGCTCCAAATTTTCGTGCAGGTATTTGAAAAATTCTTCGAGGGCCTCCGCTTTCGATTTGCCCGCATCATAAGAGTACACGGCGGCCTTCATATCGCCGTCGGAAGGAAAACGGATGTAATCGAAATTCAACTCATCGAATCCGAGTGCGTACGATTCTTTGGAAAGCTCCACGACTGTACTCCAATATTCCTTGGCGCCGACGTCCACGAAGGCGAGACCGTTTTTGTCTTTCCATACCCCGCCGCCTTTTTTCTGCACCGCCTGCTCGGGGTGAAGCTTGGTATATGCGGGATTCTGGAAGACGGTGATGCGCCCGATGACGTACACATCGCGGTCGTGGAGCAGTTGTACCCACTCTTTCATATCGCGCGCACCGCATTCGTCGGAGACCATATCTTTCAGCACGGGGTTCTCCGTCGGGAACGCGATTTTGCCGCTGTAATCGCGGATGTCGATGACGATGGCGTTCAACGGGGTTTCATCCAACATCTTCAAGAAACTTGTGCGGAAACTCTGCGTGCCTGCGGCACACTGCGACATGTAAATCCCACGCACCGCATCCGGTGTTTTGATATGAGTCACTACCGGAGGTGCTGGAGGAGCCGGGTCTTCCGCCGTCGCGCTTGCGGTGCGGGTGTATGAAATATTCGGTGCGACGAACTCTGCTGCGGTAGCAGCGCCAAGCGACACGATAAGCCCCGCCCCGACGATTGAAATGCTATTGCGCCAGGGTGTCTTCATGGGGAGGAATATCTCCGGCGGACATTTCCTCTTTTTTGGGTCCTGACGCGCTGCGTCCCAGACGTCGCCGCACGACGATACCAAGCGCTATGATGAAGACCCCCGCACAGAAAAAGAAGAACGTATCCCAGCTATTGGGGAAACCCAAAAAAGGGAGTACCGCCACAAAGGCACCGCCTAACATGATGAGAGCGTCGATGGTCATACGGGCAAAGTATATCACTACTTTCCCCGTTCAATAATAACGACAAACTCACCGCGGACGGCTTTTTTCTTTTCAAGCTGCGCCGCGAGTTCGAGTGGCTTCCCCGCAAGTACTTCTTCGTGGATTTTGGTTAATTCGCGGGCTATCGTTATGCGGCTTTTCGGCGCAAATGTGGCGAGTTCTTTGAGAAGTTTCAATATGCGGTGCGGCGATTCGTAGAGGACGACGGGATATTCCGACTTCGCTATCTTTTTCAAAGCCGTCTGCCGGCCCTTTTTGTGCGGGAGAAATCCGAGGAAGGTGAACGCGTCCACCGTCATTCCTGCAATCGAAAGCGTGGCCGTGAGCGCAGAAGGCCCCGGTATCGCGTCGATTTTTGCCTCCGGCACGCTTTCCCGGATGTATGCCACAAGCCGTGCGCCCGGGTCGGATATACCGGGCGTACCCGCGTCGGAAACGAAGGCGACATGTTCCCCGCGTACCAGGCGTTCTGCTATCTCCTTTGCTTTCGTTACCTCGGTCGCCGCATCGAGCCGGAATACCGAGGTACGAAGTCCGTAGTGGGCAAGCAACTTCGCGATGACGCGCGTGTCTTCCGCATAGATAGCGTTCGCCTCCTTCAAATTCCAAAGGCCGCGGAATGTGATATCCCCGAGGTTCCCTATGGGTGTCGCGACTATTGAAAGTGTTCCCATCAAGGGCACACTACTCCCCCGCGATTTGTTCCGCAACCTTATAGATATCTCCGGCTCCCATGGTGATGATGAGGTACCGGTCGTCGTAGCTCAGCAGCTTATCGCGGATGAGGTCGAATGAATCGAAGGCAAGAGAATCACCCCCGTAACGACGGACTGTTTCGGCGACCGATTCGTTGCTGACGGACGGGTCGGGCCGCTCGCGCGCGGCATAAATGGGCGCGATGAGGCTCTCGTCCGCTTCGGCGAGCGCGCGCCCGAATTCCTGCAGGAACGAACGGGTGCGGCTGTAGAGGTGCGGATGAAATGCGACGACTATCTTCTTTTCGGGAAATATTTCCCGCGCGGCTTCAATGGTCGCTTGCACCGCCGTCGGGTGGTGTGCGTAGTCGTCGTACACGACAGCACCCATTGGTGTTTCTCCCTTGTATTCGAATCTTCGCCACGAGCCTTTGAAATCCATGAGCGCACGGTCGGTATATTCCTCTTGCAGATGCGGGAAGAGAGCGCGCGCCGCTGCCTTGGCGGCCCTGGCATTCATCCGGTTGAATTCCCCTATTTGCAGAAGTGCGGGCACGGTCTGCGTCGTGTAATCGAGTATCGGCGCAACGGCATCGGAAAGGACCGCTGCGATGGCCGGGTCGTACGGATTGGTGATGATGATGCCGTGTGCGGGCACGCGCGCCGCGGCCTTGCGGAATGTCGCCTGCAACGCTTTAAGGTCCGGGAAATAATCCGTGTGGTCGAGCTCGATGTTGGTGATGACGAGTATCTCGGGCGAGAGCTTCAGAATGTGATCCCGGTATTCGCATGCTTCGATGATAAATAGGTCTTCCCTGCCGGCCAAGAAATTCGAACCGAGATCCCGGACTATGGAGCCGACGATGACCGTCGGTTCTTTTTCGGCATACTGCAAGATTTTGGCGAGCATGCCCGTCGTCGTCGTTTTGCCGTGAGTCCCTGCGACGGCAATCGTACGCGCCGTGCGCGTCACTTCACCGAGCGCATCGAAGTACGACATCTCCGGGATCTTCATTTCTTTCGCCCGCACCCGTTCCACATTGCTCTCCGGAACCGCGTCGCTGTAAATGAGTAGTTCGGTATCGGCCGGGATAAGGCACTGTTCGTGCCCGGCGGTTACCCGAATGCCTTTTTGCACGAGCATCGTCACGACGGGAGACTCCTCACGGTCAGAGCCGGAAACATCGTGTCCCGTATGGTCCAAATACTGCGCAAGCGCCGACATCCCGATGCCGCCGATGCCCACCATGTAAATATGTCCCGGGAGCTTCATGCGCCCAGTATACCGCTGCGGCCCGAAAGGATATACAATGCGGAAATGGCTCACGCGGAAAAGAAAGCAAAATTTAATTTCGAAGAATTGAAAGCCGCAGCAACGAGCTTGAACGCAAAGCTCCGCAAGAGCGTTTTTGTGGAATACTTCGAACGTTTCGAAGAATTCCCTTCGTACCTTTTCGACAACGAGAATGGCATCGACAGCCGCCTGCAGGAAACCATCAAAGACCTTCAGAACGACCCGGAAACAAGCAAAAGTATGCGCAAAGGCATCGACGTCCTCATGCTCCGGCTTCCATCTGCCTGATTATTTTAAGGAATTGGTCATTGCGCTCGTACTCGTTCTTGAACATCCCGAATGACGCGAACGCCGGGCTAAATAATACGGTTCCCGTTTTTGTCTTTTCCAAAGCAGAGGTTACGGCCGCCGGGAGTTCACGTGCCTCTTCATAAGGAACACCCGCTTTTTTGAGGACACCCGCGAGCCTCTCCGAGCCTTGGTAATTCGGATTTGTGAGAAGAATAACTGTCGAAACGCGTTTTTTTATTTCTGAAACAAGTTCTTCAAGCGCGAGTCCCTTCTCGGAACCGCCAACAATGAGCGTAATGGGGCCGTCGAACGCGCGGAGTGCAGCAATCGTCGCTTCGGGCGTCGTCGCGTTGTTGTCGTTGTAGATTTTCACACCATTCAATTCGCGTACGTATTGCAAGCGGCCTTCGACGCCTTCGAACGATTCGAGTCCCGCTTGTATTTCCTCGTCCGAAAGGCCGATGGCTTGAAGAGCGGCATTCGCAAATGATGCGTTCTCCCGATTGTGCTCTCCGACAATTTTCAATTTCCAATCGGAAGGAATCCGTTCTGGAACGACGGGATCGAGCGTGGGCTCAGATTCGCGGACTTTATCAAGAATCGATCCGCCCACAATCAGTACATCGCCAACCTTTTGATATCTGAAAATATTCGCTTTGTCCGCAAAATACTCATCTATATTTTTGTAATAATTCTGGTGGTCGGGCATGAGGTTCGTAAAAACGCTTATATTCGGGCTTATTTTGAGGTCGCCGAATCCCTGCAACTGCCACGAATCGAGCTCCAAGACGGCAACGCTGTCTTCTGCGATTTCGGGTAACATCGCCAACGTAGAAATGCCCCTAACATTACCCCCGAGAACTACTTTCTTATTCGCGCGAATTAGAGAATGATGAATCATGTGCGAGACCGTCGACTTGCCGCGCGTACCCGTCACGCCGACGATTGTTGCTCCCGCTTCCATCGCGTACTTCGCGAAAAGTGCGGTGGACATCACTACGGGAACACCTGCATCACGCGCAGCGGAAATTTCTTTTGAATCAAGAGGCACGCCCGCGGCTTTCAATACCATGTCGCAATCCCCGAAGTCGTTTGCATCATGTCCGCCGAGCTTGAACGTGACGTTGGAATATTTTTTCAATTGCACAACAGACGCCGCAAGCTCCGCTTCGGTTTTTTTATCTGTTACCAGCACCTGCGCGCCGCATTTCGCCAGAAATTCCACATCCCCCACCCCGCGCCCGAGTAGACCGAGGCCGAGCACGGTAATGCGTTTATTTTTGAAGTCATCCGGGGACCCCATAAAGTTACTATACCTCTTACGCACCGAGAGTCACCTGTTCCGCATCGACTGCCTTTTCGAAAAAGACGGTGCCGAGGGTGTTAAAAGCTTTTGTATCGCCAGTGCAATAAGACCGTACCGTACCGTTTTCCCCGATACGTTCTTCCAATTCAGGATGCCGCTTCAGGTACGCAGCGAGGCTTTCAGGAACAACATCGTCCTCAGAAATAATCTGTATGTCCCCTCCGACAGCTGCCAGGATTTTTCCTTCCAGAATCCCGTAATGCGTGCAGCCCAGCACCAGTGTATCGATATCCTTTTCGAGTAGTGGGGCCACGTACCCGCGGATGAGTTCGTCCGCCAGGGCGGAATTCTGCTCTCCCGCTTCAACGAGTGGCACGAGGAGCGGACATGCTTGCTGGAAGACGCTGATACCACCGTCGACTTTCGTTATCTCGCGTGGAAACGAGCCCGAACGCACCGTGCCCTCGGTCGCCATGACGCCGACACGTTTATTTTTCGTGCGCGCAGCGGCCGCTTCCGCGAAAGGAATAAGCACTCCGAGCACTTTCCTGCCGCTTCCCTCTTTCTGGTAGCCCTGTTGTATCTTTCGTAGCGCCTCGCTCGAAGCGGTGTTGCATGCGAGCACAACGAGCTTAGCCCCGTGCGCAAAAAGAAATTCCACTCCCTGTTTTGTGTATGTGTACACTTCCTCCGGAGAGCGCGATCCGTACGGCGCCCGCGCGCTATCGCCCAGATAGATGTAGTCGTACTCGGGAAGACGCTTGGTAATCCCCCGGAGTACATGCAAACCGCCGAATCCGGAATCAAAAAAACCTATCATGCCGGATACGTTTTATATTCGTTCTCCAAAAACTTCCCGACACGCCGCAGTCCCTCCTCGATTTTCGCCACGTCCAACGCATAGCTGAAACGCAGGCGTTTGGGAGCGCCGAACCAGGTCCCGTCGTATGTGATAACGTCGTAGTTGTAGTACAGGTCGTGCATCGCACGCGTGGCGTCCTTGAATTTCGGGAACACGTAGAATGCGCCTTCAGGTTTCCAGAGGTCGAGGCCAAGCTCGCACATCCCCTTGTACATCATGTTGCGGCGCTCTTCCCATATCGGCAGGTGGGCGGGGACGTACGTGTCACGCTCCTTCATCGCGGCGAGCCCCATCGCCTGACTTCCGATAGAAGTGTTCATCGAGGTGTGCGATTTCATTTCGACCACATCCTCCACGAGCTTCTCATCGAATGTATGAAAATAGCCGAGGCGGAATCCGCACATAGCATACGTTTTAGAAAAAGAGTTGATGGTAACAACGCGCTTCCCAGTCAACAGGTAATTCTCGCGCACATAGATGAGGTCTTTGTACACTTCGTCGGAAAGTATGTATATGCCGCGGTCGTCGCAGAGTTTTTCCACCTTCTTCAGAGTCTCTACTTCCTGCACGGTCCCTGTGGGATTCGAGGGCGAATTGATCATGACCGCCCGGCATCCCTGTACCACTTTTTCGAATGCATCGAAGTCTATCTTGCCGTCGACAAGGTCGTAGTACACGGGCGTCATGCCGGCGAGCTCGACGTTGTGAGGATACGAATAGTAGTACGGACGCGGGAGCGCTACCTTGCCACCCGGCACCGATATCGCGCGCAAGACGAGGTCTATCGCTTCTGAGGCCCCGTTGGTGACGACTATTTGCTCGGGGGTGGCATTCGGGTACTCTGCGGCAATTGCCTCCCGGAGCGTTTCTTCGCCCTGTACACGCCCATACTTAAAGCCCCGGTAGCTTGCAAGGACGTTGTAGGCGGCGGGCGGCGGCGGAAGGTCCGGTTGCCCGGAGCCGAAGGATATAAGCTTTCCTTCATCGCCACCTCTGCCGATGAAAAAGGCCGGACTTGCGATTATTTCCCTCATGAAAGCCACTATACCACTTTACATTCCAAGAAAGACGTCTTGCTCTACGCTATCCACTTGCGCGCGAACATACGAAGAATACAATACGCATCCACGGTTGTTTGTGGAAGTGAGGTGTAATTCCTCCACTGTGCCGCAACGGTAATGCCCGCAAGGGTTAGTCCGGTCGTCAAACAACTGTCATTCCCGAGCAGGAGAACGTGTGGCCGAACTTTTATACGGCGCATGCATTAAGAACCTCCGCTCGTGTGCGGAGTTTTCATTTTGTGACGAACAAAATGATGTCGCGACGAGCACGGCGCGACATAGACAAATAGACCAATTCATTATGCGCACCAAATTCAGCCTAAGTATTCTCATAATCGCGGTCATCGCCGGAATCGTATTTTTTAACCTTTCGCGCTCGACATCGCCTCTAGTCGCAACGGCTCCGGAAGCTCCCGCGACAACCACCGCAACAGTTCCCGTGAGCACGTCAGCATCTTTACGACAAGCGCAGGCAGCGGTTGCGACGAACGCCGCGACGCCTGCGCCGGAAGCGATTACGTCTCCGAACGTAACACTCTCGGTCGCCGGGAGTTCGTACGCAACTTTTGCGCCCTCCGGCGCGACCGTTCTCGACGCGATGAAAATTCTTGCGTCCGCGAGCAACTTCACGTTCACGGGAAAAGATTACCCGTCCCTCGGATTTTTTGTGGATTCGATAAATGGAAATAGAGCAGAGAACGGCTACTCCTGGATTCTCTATCTCAATGGAAAACTATCGGGCACAGGGGCTTCACAAACAACACTCAATGCGGGCGACGCAGTTGAGTGGAGGTATGAAAAAAATTATTAATAATTATTAAAGCAATGTATTGATTGTATGAAAAAATCACTACTCGTTCTCTTGTTTGTAGCGACTCCATCCTTCGCGTTTGCGGACGCAACGTCAACAGTGACTATTACTATACGGGACGGAGCCGCGACCGCGTTTTCCGGGACCGTTGAGATAGCAGCATCTACCACGGCCCCTGTCGATATTGCCCCAACAAATTCTTCAACGACGATAGCGGTCCCCGCTGATAGCCTTCTTGCCACTCTCGTGGCTCTCGATGCAACAACGTCTGATTTTGACATCACGGATCTCGCCTATTTCAGCTCTTACAACTCTTTTATCATCAATTGTATTTCAATTCCCGCCGCGTCTACCGCGAATTGTTTCAACTGGACGTATGCGGTGGACGGAACATTCCCTCAGGCCGGAGTCGACCATCAGATATTACAGAATGGCGATGTTGTGTATCTTTTCTTTGGTCCCTCGCGTCAGACAACGCTTTCGACGACGACGGCCGCAGTGGGGGAACCATTCACCGCAACTGCGCAAACGTATGATCTTCAATCCGGGAACTATGTTGGCACGCCCGGTCTTGTGCTTGGGGTCGGTATCTCCAATCCTGATTTTTCATTTACAGAGCTGGCGACATCAACGTCGGATGCACAGGGACAAGCGCTCTTCACAATGAACGCGACGGGCACATTCTCTGCGGGCATTCAAGAGGATTTCTATTTTCCGTCCGCATCCATAACGATCGTTGATGCCGCCACTTCCACACCCCCTGTCGATAATCCGCCGCCGACGGGCGGAGGTATCAGTGCGCCCGTCCATCTACAATTCAACGTACCTAGTGCACTCTCATATCTTGCGGTCAAACAATCTGCGAGCGGTTCATTCGGCTCGTCGCTTTTGGACGATTGGACGGCCATTGCATTTGCCGCATCGGACTCCGGGGCGTCGAAAGCGCTTCTGCGCGATTACTTCCTTTCAACAACACCGGCACTTTCAAGTGTCACCGACTATGAGCGGCATGCGATGGCGCTCATGGCACTCGGCATTAACCCATACTCAGGCACACCGGCGGATTACATCGCACCTATAATCAATGCCTTTGACGGCACACAGATCGGCGACTCATCACTCGACAACGACGATATCTTCGCAATTTTTCCACTCATGAGCGCAGGGTATTCGCCGAACGACCCTATGATGAAAAGCATCGTCGCCCATATCCTCAAAGCGCAACGGGCTGACGGTTCGTGGAACGGCAGCCCCGACATGACTGCCGCTGCGGTGCAGGCCATCGGGCCGTTCTTCAGCGTTCCCGGATACGGAGCGGCGATGGGACGCGCTATGGGATATCTCGCTTCCACGCAACAGGCAGGCGGCGGTTGGAGCAGTGTTGATTCCACAAGTTGGGTGCAGACAATGATGAACGCCGCGAAGGAGCTCGACCCCGCGCACGCGCCCACGTTCACAAGCTCGGGGGGCCGCTACCCCATGGACGAGATAGCGGAGGCGCAACAGCCCGACGGCGCGGTGCGTCCGAGCTCTGACACGGCCGACAATCGCGTCTGGAGTACAAGCTATGCAGTCGTCGCAGCGTCGGGCAAAAGCTGGCTTACAGTGCTGCAGTCGTTCTCCCGACCATCGGCTTCGAGTGTAACGACCTCCGGAGGAGGGGTGCTGGAAAATATCGCGACCTCAACGGTTGCGGCGAGCTCACCGCAAGCCGCCACCACGACGCCGCCCACAGCAACATCCACCCCGGAGATTATTTCGACCTCAACACCGGCCGTGCTAGGGACAAGCACGACAACACCCGGGATTGCGTCATCGACCGCGTCTACGACGACCGCAAAACCACCCGTAAAGAAAATAGCGCAACCCAAGAAGGCTCCCATTCCCCGGACTGCGACTACTTCTGTCACGACAGCACCGACGACATCAAGCCAGGCCGCGGCGGCGGTGAGCGCAGCGAAAAGCGGATTCTTGAGCGGCCTATGGCACTCTATCGCTTCTTTCTTCGAGCGTTTGTTTTAGGGATTTTCCCAAAGAGCGGGCCGTACATGTCGTCTTTCGGTGCGATGACAAGCTCACCTCGCTTAGCCTTTTTGGTGAACTCGACCGGCGCATCCTCGATGACGGCGAGCGGCTGACGTTCGCTCCCCTCGCCCATCACGAGGATTGCAGCGCTTGAAAGCGTGTCGGCGATATTCGTCTGGGTGAATTTCAATTTGCGGCGGGAGATGTCGTATTTCCCGCGATAGTCGCGCAAGCCCTTGAATCCCGCGTAGCCGAGCGCCACGCCGACGACGCCCGCGCGCAGCGGCGCGACACGGCTATCGGTAATAAGTACACCAAGGTCCTTTATGCCATAGCGCTTGGATAACTCCTTCCGGAGCATCTCCGCCGCTTTGTAGCTATCTTTGGGCAAGAGTATGAGCTTCCCGTTGCCGTTCGAATCATCGATGCCTGCATTTGCCATCGCCATCCCGTCTTTCACGGTAAGCATCACAT
>CAZQGK010000016.1:0-1023 GCA_964592945.1 uncultured Candidatus Saccharibacteria bacterium | reverse complement strand
ATTTTGTCGGAACCGCGCGTTCGCTTTCCGAGCGAATAAGTTTCTCCCTCTCTTCGTCAGTGGAAACAGTTGCCGTCCTTCCTTCGGAAAGAGCGACGATTTTTGAGGTTACCGCAAGAATGGAACCGTTTTTGAGCATCGGAATATGCTCGATTATAAATGATACGAGGTCCTCACTTTCTTTAAATACCCGCGTCCGTACCGGCGCTACTTTCATGCCGTCTTGTCACGCAAAAGCTTCAGTCCGATATAGGAAAGCGGGGTGTAGGCGAAGCCCATGGCCACCTTGAAAAGCCACCAAGTGATGATGATGCGGATGAGCACGGGCGTCGGGTACACGCCTGCGAACGCGATAACCATAAAGAGTACCGAGTCGAGAAGCTGCGACCAGATATTTGAGATGAGCGAGCGGAGCCAAAACATCTTTTCACCGATCTTTTGTTTGACGAAGAAAAATGTCGACACATCCTGGAATTCCGATACCGCAAACGCAACGAGGCTCGCGATGGCGATGCGCATCGAAACGCCGAAGATCTGTTCGTAGCCCGCCTTTGCCCAGAGGCCTGCGGGATCCCACGGGAGCAGCATTGAAATGGTGGAATACAGCAAGAAGAGCGCAGTCGCAAAGAATCCGCAACGGACAAAAAAGCGTGCCATCTTTTTTCCATAAACTTCCCCGATAACATCGGTCGTGAGAAACACAAACGGAATCGAAAATACCGCCACAGAGACGTGGAGACCCAGGAAAAAAGGTGCGATCTTGAGACCGAGTGTGTTTGCCGCGAAGAGTGACGCCAGATACAGCGTAAGCGCGAGCAGTATTTTCTTCGTATCTTTTTCGGCGAGTGTCGGCATGGAAGGCAGCATTGTACGGGATGGCTTTCATGAAAGCAACCGCTTCGGATACAATGGATGAATGCACTGCGTGGCTATCGCCGCGATCACGATTGACGGCAAAATCGCCTTGGATTCGGGTCACTTTTCCGACTGGACTTCCCCCGAGGACAAGGACTTCCTGCACGA
>CAZQGK010000015.1:0-11700 GCA_964592945.1 uncultured Candidatus Saccharibacteria bacterium | reverse complement strand
CAACGCGATCTCGGGTATTCCCTACTCGTTGTACTCAAACAAAAAAGAATACCCTAAGCCTTGTAGAATCATCTGTACACCATTTCCTGGACGGGAGTTCGATTCTCCCCACCTCCACATCCTGTGATTTTTTGGCAGTAATCTGCTCAAACATCCCTACAAGTAAGGATTTTTGAGCGGTTTCATAACCACCTCTTGGGTGGAACGCCAATTTATCCGCAAAGATCAGTCGCAAGACTGATCTTTTTGCGTTCAGATCCCCATTTTCCCAAGTAACACAAGGGTCTTTTACAAAATCCATCACTGCTTCCAAAGCGGTTTCAAAGCTGACTGCATCAATGCCGATCTTGCCGAGCCTCTCCTCAAGCGCGACCCTTTCCTCGTCTAATTTCACAATCTGACGTTCGTAAACCCGCACAACCGCTTCGTCCACCGCTCTTATTATTTTTTTCGAAAGACTCTCGACATCCCTTTTCGTCTCACTCAGCTTCTTTTCAAGCAGTGCACGTTGATCGTCCAGATTCTTTACGCGCTTTCCCCACAGATCAAGCAGCACCGCCTTAGCAAGCTGAATTGCTTCAACTCGAGGAGAAATGGATCGGAGAACGCCGAGGAATTCCTGATCGACAATGTCCGCGCGCACATGCCCATTGAAATTTTCACAGATGTTCGTTTTGCAACGATAGTACCGGTACATTTTTGTTCGTCCCCTGCACCAGCTACCCGTCATTGTTTTACGACAGTATGCGCACAGGACAAAACCTCGTAGCACAAAGTCGGGGTTGTCGGTCTTCCTTACGCGCACTTTGTAAATTCCGTCTAATCTTGCTTGCACCTGTTCGAATGTTTCCAGACTTATCAGTCCTTCATGCTGACCTTTACGCCTTGAGACTTCCCATTCGCTTCTTTCTACGTAGCCCGCATAGACCACGCGCCTGAGTAACCGCCGAACACCCTCAACATAGAGGCTGTCACTATAACCGGAATCTCTGAGAAATTTCCATACTTCGGTTTGGCTATTGAATCTCCCCGACGCATACCCCTCGAACGCTTCTTTGATTAAGCTCGCCCTCGGCTCAACGGATCTCAAAATCTTCCCGTGTGCCGGATCTTTCGTTTGCTGATAACCAGGTGGTGGAAAAAAAGGCCAATACCCCCTTTCGAGTCGTGCCTTCTGTTTTTGAATCACTTGCCTTCGATTGCTCTTACGGTGATATTGGTTTTGCGCCGCCATGATGTTCTCGACCAATTCACCCTCTGGTGTATCTTCGAAGTTAAAGTTCGGGCATAAGATTTTCACATCTCTTCGACCAAACTCTTGTCGCAGTTTGATGTGTGCGCTTACATCGCGAGCGAACCTGCTCAAGTCGTCAAAAATGACGACATAGTTTTTGTGCGGATGTTTGTCGATGTGATCCAAGAGGGCTACCATCCCTTCTCGCTTTAGAAAGTCCCCTCCACCACTAAACGTGTCTGCAAATATTTTCTCCACCTCATAACCTTTTGATTTTGCGAAGTCACGGCATCGATGTTCCTGAGCATCAAGACCATGTCCCTCTTTCGCCTGCTTTTCCGAAGAAACTCTCGTGTAAATGAGTGCTGTTTCCATACATCAATTAATGTCGTGGTTTTGCTTAAGATTCAAGTCTCCTGCGTGGGTATTGTCCCCCGATAACAAACGGTCGAGAACGCTCTCTGTGAGAGCGTATAGCGCGTCTCTGATTTGCCGCATCTCTTCGTCTGGCAAGTCCGCGCGTGATATTTTCTTACATTCTTCGATGGATAGCATGCATACGGGAGCTTTCTGTTTCCGTGCAAACAAAAAGCCCCCGGCTCTGACATGACATTTTCAGTCATGGCAAAGCCGGGGGCTCAATTCTTTCGAATAGTTCGCCTCTGGACTGTGTGGATCTGAGTTACCTCAGATCGCGGCACGGTTATTGTCTCGTTATCAGCTTGATTCACAAGCCAATAACTCACACGTCCAGTAGTTCAAGTCTTAAACTTCAATGTGCTACAAGATTAATTATACCGTGGCGAGAGGTAGACGCAACGCGAATACTATCCCCACCTTTGCGTCCTTTTGGAAAGGGGGAGCATTCCTCGATTTGCTCTCCCGTTTCACCCGTTACCATTTAACCGAACCGAGTCTTAAAACAAAGATAAAATCGCAATTTCGGCACCTCTTCGAACGCAAGAGCACTTCTCGTTTTGTTCCCCCTTTTCACCCTTTCGGAAAAGGAGCATTTTCTTGTGATTTGCTCCACCGACTCCTGCGATAGCATCTTCCTCAATCACGCCTAAAAATAAGCAAATAATCCCAATTTAGGGACTTTAAACAACGGGTGAGTTTTTTGGACTTTTGCTCCCCTTTTTCCCCTTTTCAGAAAGGGAGAGCCTGTCAGCGTTTATGGGCTGACTATCGTTTCCTTCAGAAGACTCTGGAACCGACGAATTTGCATAGATGCCGACCTGCTCCGATGTGGCCAAAGATCAGATAATGTCTTCAGAAATTGCCTGTGCTTCCATATTCGCTCAACATCCTCGTTGTCTATACTCCATGTCGTGTATCTCACGCCGAGACCATACACTAAAAAATAGTCGCTAATCTTTGTAATCTGCGCTTTCGCTGTCTCCTTAGATATTTGCCAGGGATGTCGTACCGGTCCTTTGACATCGATCCCTCTGTTCTTTCTTCCAAAACCGACATATGCCGCGTTTTGCTTCTTCCCCTCCAGCACGCCGTCTTCAATTTCCTTCCAAATCTTCATTCCGCGCGCAGACAAAGAATTCGCCAATGGAGAGTTTCTATGAAAGTGCGCCTGCTTAGTCTTATGCAGAAAAATTGCATCAATGTACATCCTCTCGATCCCCTCGTCCTCTACAGACGGCTCGGCGGTATCGAAGTTCCACAAATAATCATTCACAATGTGCATTTTTCCGATTTCTTCTTGTGACAGAATTGAAAGGAAAAAAGCTGAGGGGTACCGTCCTTCATCGTAAAGAGCTACGGCGTCTGCGTGCAGTCGTCCTGCATTTTGGAATGCAAGAAAAGCGATATTCCTCATCTTTGTATGAGTTAGCACTGCCTAATTGAAGCATCATTTACTTATATCGGGAATGGCGTACTATTTTCCCTACAACTGAATAAGTTGATGACCTAAACCAACGGCTCCGGTCGTTGGCATGGTCGCAAAGCGTAGGACATAGAGAACCCGTCATTCAGGGCGTGTCCTACGTCGTAAGGGGAAACCTTTATGTGGCCGCAAGGCCTCCTGGTGGCGGGCTTTGTGTTATTAGCTAAATCGTAGGACACGTATGCATAAAGAAAGTACCGACCGCGACAACTATCGCGAATTGGATAATAAGGTTCGAGAAGTTCTTGGAACACAAGAGGGTGGCAGAAAGAAAACTGGCGAGACGCTCTCTCGATTGCAAAAGGATTACAACTTGCAATTACCTGCGGAGACCCTGAAAGCATATGCGATTGAAAAGAAATTCAGGATGACTTTCGCAAATTCTTGGTGGCAATGGTTAGTCGCCGTATTACTGTTTAAACCCGTCGAGATAGTACTAACAATCGCAACGCTTTACGTACTTTATATATTCGATCTGTCATTGGATACAGAGGTACAAAAAGACCTCAGAGACATAATCGTTATTGTCTCAGTGATTTTGATGATATTTCTCGCGCGGCATCTATCGCGCCAAAGCTGGAAACGCAACCAGCATAAATGAACAAATCAATACCGGTGGATTATCTTTTTCCTCTGATTGATGAGGTCGGTCACACTCTCTTCCAAGCTAAGTCGCTTCTTTTTCTTGGACAGGATTGTAGGCATTTTTAGCCCGCTGATTTTCATTGAAGGAAGTCGGTGGTTGATAATTGCATAACTTTCATTCCATATTTTTCTCGCACTCGATATATCCCCCGTAACATTGCAGAACACTTCGACTAAATGTTGGTTCCCTCTTGTGAAGTAAACTGGCTTGTCGATTGATTGTGCCGTCTCTCGAGCGAGTACCTTGGGGAAGGTCGATTTCGATATTGATATTGATTTTCTTGCTAAGGGATAGCTATCCTTATCACCCATGACTCCCCACCCGTAATTTCCTCGAGAGTAGAAAAAACCTATTGCATATGCTTCAGCGGCTAAATCTTTGTGACCTTTCTTCAATAGCAGATCGCCCATAGTTTCCATAGCTCGCAAAGGACCAGATACGTAAGTCTTTCTCGCATAACTTACTAACAAAGATGATGCCTCACTATGGTTAGTCTCTTTTGCGAGGCGAGAAACCAGCGCGGAGAAATCTTTTATATTGTCTTGATCATTCAATTCTTCACTTACGCTATCTTCAAGAGCCAATCGAGCCCGATCTGGATCTGTTAAGCCATTGAATATCCTCTCCTTCTTTTTTCGGGACTCTTTCAATTTCTTTTTCAAACCAAGGGGGTCACCCACGGATGATGCAGCGCTTATTTTTTGTTTCAAGTCCTTGTAAAAATATTCGTTGATTTTAAATTTGTACTTTTTGTGCAAGGAAAAGAATCTTTTTAGCGTGTCGATGTATGGTGTTTTATCCGTCGAGTGATACGACCATATACTTAGACAAAGGCAGAGGTGGTAGGCATAATCTTCGACTGGTAATCTTTTTCGATAAAATTCTTCAAGTAGAGCAAATCGCGGCTTAAAGTCCGTACGATCAAAATCTCCCATTTCAAGTGAATGATACAAGTCAAACAAAAGCTTGGGATTTACTCTCCCAACTAACCGATTCGCTATGTCTTCTGAGGCGAATTCTACGCGCCAATCTCTTTCTGTATGAGTCAATTTAATATCTTGCGTAAGGAATCGGATTCCTAACGGTAGATCCGCATCAAACAAAGTTTCATACCATTTTGACAATGTCCAACGAGTTTCGGCGCCGTCCGTATGTATGGCCACAATATATGGTAAGAAATAGGTCTTTTCAAAGGCTCGGATGCCGAAGTTTCTGTCTTTTACGTATAAGCTCGAAATGGGCTCGATGACTTCCCATGCGGTAATATCTTTTCGCATTCCGTAGCCGTACGCATATCTACATGCCTCTTTGAAGACACGTCTCGCATTAGATACCTCCCCTAATTGCATCAGAACGCGAGCACACTTAAATCCTTCTGTAGCCTGCTCCTCATAAAACCTGCCGCGGTCTTTGACGGTTTTGAATTGTTTTAGTACTCCTTGTTTTAAAACATCTTTCACTTCTTTTTTCTTTTCTGAAAGATTCTCTGCATAGAGTTCCGATAATGCCTCTTCGGTTAAGGGACCGCTGGCGGAGCGCTGTAGAGTGGTTGTCGTACCTGAACTGATGGAGTCAAGTATTGATGATGCTTTTTCCATTGACTCAGCGGATTCGATTGTCGCGATGGCTCGCAAAAAAGAGTCGTATGTCAAAAAATGTACAGTGTAAAGATCGCACGCTCGCGGTTTACCCTCAAAAGGTTCGCGAAATTGACTTAGCCTTTCGAGGGCAACTAAAATTACTTTTTCCCTCTCTTTAGGAGTTGGGATTCTTTCAGCCAAAGCAAGATCTATTAAGAAAATCAGCCACGCCCTATACCATCCGTCCGGGCGAATCTCGTTTTTGATCAATTTCAGAGCGTCAGTTTTAATAGCCGCGACCAGTGGAAGTAAGTAATACCAGGTTTTAAAATTCTCCAGATCATCCTCATAGATAGATTGTGCTTCAATAACCACCTTAGCCGACTTATTTAACTGCTGGATTAAACCGACGACATCAACTAAAGGTCTAATATCAATACGCACTTTCGCGAGTCTTCTGAGCTCGAGCGCGGAGAAAGGTCTCTTAATAGCAGAGAGTAACTTAGAAAATTTCTTAATATGCGCTTCCTCTCTAATGAATCTTGATAACGCAAGAATTATTTCTTTATTGCTGTGTAAGCGTCCGCCGGTCTGAATGAAGGTCTCAAAGATCGGAACTGCTTTATGTTGAAGAAATATTTGGTCAATCAATAAATCACAGCGATTCTGATTACTGACTTTTTTGTGTCGTTTTAAACGATTGATGAGTAACTCAAACACGTGGTTTAAGTCATTGCCAAAGATTCGCTGATAAAAAAAACCAGCTTCGAGTTCGTGAAATAGTCGTTTTTTTTCCTCGTTATCGACTGTCATCGAAAAATCGGAAAGTTCGTAACTGCCCCATGGTGCATCACCGCCCGCTTTTGCAATACTATGGCAGTATTTAAATCCTGTTGTTAAAGAAAAGACCGGTTTACCATTCAAGGTTAATTTCTTTGCGAAAGCTTTGGGGCCAAACACTTTTAGATAAGTATCCGCCAAGTCGCCATGGATATAGTCTCGCTCGTCTGAAAAAGTATAGAGTGCTTTATTTATTTGCACGAGTTGAGCGAGTGTGCCCCAATCGCATTTTTCACTTGCGACATCTGCGGCCAAGGCAATGTTGGCGCTAATCGCTTCAACAGAATGGAGGTTGTAAATGCTCTCCGTTAAAAAATCCGCAGAGATATATCCTGCAATACGATTTGCCTGCTGTCCTCTTCTTAAATAAGGAAATAAATAGTGGTAACTTACGACTGAATCGAAAAATCTCTGTCGAGTTAGCCAGTCTATGATGTGTCGATACAATTCTTTTTTGCTAATCCTTCGTTTGGATGCATTTTCAAGAACATACCGCCGAAAGCTTTCATGATAAATTCGAAATCCGCCAATTGCGAAACTCTCTCGCAGTACTGGACTTAGCTGTTTTATGACCGTCATTACTCGTCGGCTGTCTATCTTCGGGAACATCTCCGTAAGCTGTTCTGAATTTACGGAAAAATCGAGCAGCGCAATTGTTTCTGCAACCGCCATGTCCTCTGCGCGGACAGTGTGGATCAGGTGGTCGTAATATTGATTAATATTCGAATGTAGTTGGGGCAAGCTTTTCACTATTGACCAGACCTCCTTGTCAGTTTGCTTACGTACTTTCATCTCTTTCACCAAGTAGTTTAAATACAACGGATTACCTTCAGAAATATCTGTTAGATGACTGAGTAAGGTCTTTCCCTCTTTGCTCGCGGCGGTAAATTCTTCGCTAAAACCTTCCTTTTTTAGATACGTGTCTACGTTTACTTCTGACCACGGTGGCATCTCGACAATACGTACATCTTTCCGATCTCTGAACTTCTGTAAGTGTGCACCTGGCTGTGAGGAAATAAGTAGAGTGCTATTTTTTGGCAATCGAAGCCGAGAGAGTTCTTCAATAAATCTATTAACAATAGCTTTTGATAACCCACCTTTTTGATTTACAACTCGCTCTAAGTGATCCAAACCATCCACCATTACTATTACTCTCTTATTTTCTTTCTCCACGATAGCTTTTGCGAATTCCTCAATTTTAATTCGATCTGCTGCGTATAAACGAGGAAGTTTTTGAGCAAGATCTTGAAACTTATTTGATAGTTGATACACCAGATTACCGAACATCCTGTTTACATTTATGCGCTCAATCACTAAATCATCTGTCGGCTCGAGGTAACAGTAATGATGTGTTGCGACAACATCGGTACGCTTGTTTAGGGAGGTACATAAGCTATCGAACTGATGGGATTTCCCAGACCCGGGCAAACCGACTAATATGACTGTCTGCGCATTTAAGCAAGCGTCAATTAAGTTTTTTTGTAGATCCGGGAAATGCAATCTTTGCTCGGAGGATATCAGAGGAAATTGCTGAGCGATGTGTCCATAATCAACTTTTAGCCCCGCCGTCTGGAACAGATTTATCAACACGGTCTTTGAAACAGGTTGAGCGACGCTGCCAGCGCGAATCGACCTGATGAGTCGACAGAGTGCGTCAGCGAAAGCTTCTGGCTGCAAATCGTCATTTGGGTACCCCCCTACCCCAATCTCTTTCTTCAAGAAGTCAAAAATTTGTTGTTCCATTTCTCCAGGATTTTTAAAGTCCCGCGAGATTCTTGGTAACCCTGCGTCAATGACAAATTGTTTTACAAAACCTGCTTTAGTATCACTAAAAACCGCAGGCCTTAAACGCCAAACATTTTTTGATAACAGATTGTTGTTAGATCTAACCTGAATAAAGGAGTTATCTCTCAAATCTACGTTTCGTGTTGTAGCTAAGACGTACTGCGTCGAAACAATACTCTTTGAATAAGATTGCGAGAAATTCTTTAAAGATAATTTCCCGTTGCTGTGCAAATCTTTAACGGTAATCAGTTGTTCCGTTGAGTGTCGAATTTGGAATTTTAATCGCGACGTTCCCGTTATTATTGTGAGATCGTCAAAGCTATCTGCTTCATGCTCTTTCTGATCCACAAAAAACTTAAAATCCTTAAACTCTCGAAATGCTTTAAGAATTAGATAGGCCGAGCAGATGTCTTGATATTCGTACCCTTTGTGTGCAGCAGTGAGAGCCATCCCACAGACTTTAACAGAACTAAACGAGTACAACAGCTGCCCCGCTATCCGCCCTACAAACCTCTGTATTCCACTACCAGCATGTGTTTCCATATCTCGCACTTACGCCCTAAATTCGCCAATTTTGACCCTTTGGGACACCAGTGGCGACGCCTGCAGCGTGCGATACCAACCAAAAACAAGATCTTCGAGTTGGTTCCAATTCTCAGGCACCATGTCCACAAGACAAAAAGTCCCGCACATGCGGGCTTTTTGCTTGTGGAGTGAGCAGCGTGCCTGCGCACGCTGCGCGGGAGAATCGAACGCCGGAGCGATGTTTCGTCAGTAGACGAAACCGTGAGGCGGTGCCCAGCCCGAGCTTCGCGACGGCGAAGCGAGAGGCGCGGGCGATTCCCCCACAACTTTTTAAAAGGTTCCTGGCAGCTTATTCCTTACGTTTGCAGTTGACTAATTAAGTGCTGGTAGTGTTTTGGATCTGTGTGTTCGATAAGTGAAATCAAATCTTTACAAGCTGGTTGCATCTCACCCATAAGACGCTCGTCAAAATCCATTGAGCTATCTTGGTAAAGAGGGTGGGAATTATCCTGACAATACGACTCTAAACGTTCTTTTGTTGTACGTGAAATCTCATACCCAGGATAGTCCGCAAGAATTCTCATAAACTTGCCATGTATATTTATTCCGCCTATTGGCACCTTAAGTGAGAGATAATTTTCGAGTAGTTTTCTTATTACGTTTGGAAAGATGTAATCCTGCTCTAGGGGTGGATCTTCTTCCGTCCGAGATCTCTCGTATACCAGCTTAAACAAAAAGGCATACTCCGAATTATGGTTTTGTAGCAAAGAATCTAAGTTCTCGATAGTAGAAAAACGCTGATCTTCCGGCGAGGTCTTACATTTAATCATGTAAAGACAGACCACCTTTCCGTCCTCATGTTTGTACCAATTTCTTATCTGTCTAAAGAAGTGGAAATTATGTGTGAGTAGAAAAAACTGCTGCGGATCAATTTCTTTTATTTTCGCCTTGATAAATCCATACGCCTGATACACGTGTTGCGAATCAAAACTCGATACGGGATCGTCAATTACAATTACCCCCTTTGACGCTTCGAAGCCGTCTTCTTGTAATTTAGTTAAGAAAAACACCAAAGCGATTGCGTTTCTTTCTCCCTCGCTCAAGTTAGTCGCTGATCTACCGTTCCTAACGATCAAATAACCCTCATCAACTGCGTTGAATGTTATCTCACTCCTTCCTAAAAAAGATTTCAAAAGCTTATTGAATTCTGTCGCGCCAATACCATGGTCTCTTAGTTGCTGTTCTAAGTTGCTCTCCCCTGTTTTCAAGTCATTAATTTCTTTTTGGAGCTTTTCTCTACTCTCTTGAAGCCCTTTTATGCTCTTATCCTTTTCATCAAAGTCCACCTTGACTTGCCCAACTAAGAATAATTCTAGATCATGGGCTGCTTTCTCGCGTCTCGTTGCAAATTGCTTTGTCTTTTCGTTATGCTTGGCAATAACAGCATTCAGGTCTTCAACGGACTTTCTAAATGCTCCAAGTGCTGTATCTAGCGTTTCGATATCAACTGTTGGTTTTTCAAATGGACGTTTTTGCTTCTTTTGCAGCGCAGTTTTAAGAGACGTTAATCCGCTTTCCAAATTCGACTTTTCGATAAAGAAAGCTTCCTTCTGTTTTGAGTACTCTTTCTCGAACTCTTTATATAGCTTCTCCGCCTGTTCAGGAACAGGAATGCTTGTATCCGTTAATGTTCTTAACGCTTCGTAAATTCTGATCATCAACCTTCGTTGCGCTTCGTCGAAGTATTTATCCAAATTGGTCAGCCGATCCTGCGATATCTCATTGCGACAGAACTTACAGATAACTGGTTGAGGTAGGTTTCTATGGAGTCCATGTCCTGTTCTAAGCCATTCGCGCAGGTCATCGCTTCCTGCTATCTCGTCTTCCAAATTGGTACTTACTTGACTGCTAAGCGATGTGGACAGGATATCTACAACCTTTGCAGGGAAACCCTCAAGCCACCCAAGATTGGCGACATAGTCATTCAGTTGTGCCTTTTCTTCCTTTTCAGTGAGAGCATTCTTTTTATCTAACTTCTCTTCGTCAGAAAAAACAGGGAAAACCTTACTGCTATCTTTAAGTAAGTTGCCTACATCTATAACGTTGTACGTTCGATACTGACTTGCTCTTCCGCCTAACGGCTTTAAATCCGTCAGATGAGATAGCTCTGAGACAACACTTATTCTGACTCTTTCTAAGATCTTATCCTTCTCTTTTTCAAATATACTAAGGTTGCTGTCAAAGGTGATTAAGTCGGCCTCTTTCTTTTCTCTTAGCTTCCTTGATTTCTCCAAGCTCGATTTCTGATCGATTTTTGTCTTACCTACGATAAGAATTCTAGACGCTTTTGCTTTAGTCCATTCTAGGTTCTCATTTACAAAATCTTCGTTGAAGACTTTTATGTTCTTATTCAGAGGAGGTAGATTTTCTTTGGAAACTTCAATATTCCCCTGATCTGTCTGGAATACACATTCGGACTCATCCTCAAGCTGAAGGTTTCCCGTCGTGCCTGTTTCAAGAATTGAAATAAGGCGAGACAGAGTGGTTTTACCAGAGCCATTCCAACCATAGAAGGCATTGAATTTTGCAAACTCGTCTACCTTGGAAGAATCCCAAGAAAAGTTATGAAAAACGCCTATATTGCTAATCCGCGAAATCTTTTTGATCATAGAGCAGAAGCGGTCTCAAAATAGTACCACTTCCCTCTAAAATGCTAACAGGAGCCTAACTTGCCTGAGGTGCGGTCAAAAATTCATTAATTGGACTACTGTAAAGTATCTACGGCAACCAGGTTTCCCGAACGTTCCGACTATCTCCACCTAATACTTACGCACAACTGCCGTCACGACAGCTTCCACACTGAAGGATTCCTTCGGATAAATCGGTTTGTATTTTTTGTTGGCAGGTTCGAGATAGTATTCACCTTCTGTCTTGCCTGCCGTGAGCGTAGTCGAACGGCGCAAATATTTCACCGTAAATTCTCCGTCAACATTGGCAATTACAATCTGACCTACTTTGTAGGAAGACTTACGCTCCACCACAACCATGTCCCCCGGCTGGATACCGGCATCTATCATCGAGTCACCTTTGACCTTGAGGATGTAGCTCGACTCTTTGTTGGGCGTAAGGTACTCGTCGAAATCTATAACATCAAGTAGCTCCTCTTCTGCGGCCGAAGGAAATCCCG
>CAZQGK010000014.1:0-11727 GCA_964592945.1 uncultured Candidatus Saccharibacteria bacterium | reverse complement strand
CAACGGGTAGTGCGCGTAGACCGGGCGCTCATAGCCGAGCGCTTCCTGGATAAGTATCTGGCGCGGGGTGTTGGAGATATGGTCCTCGCCGCGGATGACGTGCGTGATGCCCATCTCGCCGTCGTCGACGACGACCGCGAAGTTGTAGAGCGGGTCATCAATTGCGCGGGCAATTGCGAAATCTTTGAGCTCTGTTGTGTCGAATGTTATCTCGCCTCGGATGATGTCCGTAAAAGTAATGACTTTTCCGGGATTGCGCATACGCACGACGCGCACCATTTTGCCCGGCTCTTTCTTGCTCTCCTCTTCCGAGAGGTATGCTTTGTCCTCGTCGATGAGCTTTTGCATGGCCCCCGTGTGTGTGCTCACCAGCTCCGTCGTGCGATGAAACTCGTCCCACGAGAGGCCTAGCCAGTGCAGCTGCTCGATGATATCTTCTTCGTATTCCGGTTTACTGCGCTCCTTATCGGTATCTTCGCTCCGAAAGATTATCGTGCCGTCGTGTTTGCGGGCGAAGAGATAGTTGAGTATCGCCATGCGTGCGGTTCCAACGTGGCAAAGCCCTGTGGGACTCGGTGGGATCCTGACGCGGGGCTTCATACAGGCTCATGCGATATGGACGTTTCGAGTAGCGTCAGAGCGATTTTCCTAGCCGCATCCGGGCGCGCGAATGTGCGGGCGGCATCAGACATCTTCCCGCGTAGCGTGGCATCGTTCGTAATGCGCTCTATCTCGGCCACAAGAAGGTGCGGAGTAAGATTGCGCTGCTCGATAACGACCGCCGCCCCGGAGCGTGCGTACGAGAATGCGTTCTCGATCTGGTCGTGAGAAACGTCTTTGGGTATCGGCACGAGGATAGACGGCAGGCCCCAGCTCGCTATCTCGAAAATGGTGCCTGAGCCCGCGCGTGCGACTACGACTGTAGTGATACCCGCCGCCATGCGTAGCGCAAGTGTGTTGAGAAGTCCGAACATCTTGTAACGAGCCGCGTATTGGGAATCCTTGAGCACGACCGACGCAACACTGCTCACGTCTTGCACATTTGCAACTCCGGCCTGATGTACGACGTTGTATTGAGAGGTCAATTCACCGAGCGCATCGAGTACGACCTCATTGATAGCGCGGGCACCCTGAGAGCCGCCCATTATAAAAATGGTCGGAACGGCCGGATCAAGTTTCAGGAATTCATACCCGCCTTCTTTTGCCGGCTGAATAATCGCCTTGCGTATGGGATGTCCCACGGCGACTATTTTGCCTTGAACCCGTGTCGGATATTTTGCCGCAGACGTATGGTGCGCGACCGCGATCCATTTTGCGAATTTGGAGGACCACAATGAGACGCGGCCGGGCGTCGCGTCTGCGTCGTAGACGATGACCGGTATCTGAAGGATGCGTGCGGCAAAAAGCGTCGGAAAAGCGGCGTAACCGCCGGTAGAAAAAATGACGTCGGGGTACAAACGGAAAAGTTGCCTCGTGGAGCGGATAATACCGACCGCGTTCGAGAAAAAACTAAGTATATTGAGAGCGCTCGAGTATCTGCGCACTTTGCCGGCCGAGGTCGGGACGAACGTAATATCATGCTCAAGCATGGCCTCGGCATCGAATGCCGGAGGGCCGACGTAGTAGAGCTCCGGCTCGATAAGCGTCCGCTCAAGGCAGATATCCTCTATCGCCTCAGCGACCGCGATAAGCGGGTAAAAATGCCCGCCCGTTCCCCCGCCAACCAAAACGATACGCATCGTCCCATTCTAGCGCTCTCTTGGGCAATCGCCAACGAGTTATGTGTGTCGAGACCGTGAAATATTGAGGAGAATGCCGGCGCTGGCGAGCGATATCAACATCGCGCTGCCTCCCTGGGAGACGAAGGTGAGCGGCACGCCGGTAAGCGGTGCAAGCCCCAGCATTGCCGCGATATTGATGAACGCCTCGCCGGCAAGATACGTGGAAATACCTACCGCAAGAAGCCCGCCGAACATATCGGGCGTGCGGGCAGCGACCACATACCCGCGCAACGCGAGCGCAAGAAAAAGCAGGACGATAATACTTGAACCGATAAAGCCGAGCTCCTCCCCCGCGACAGCGAATATCGAGTCCCCCATCGCTTCCGGCAAGTATGTGAATTTTTGCACTCCCTGCCCGAGGCCGCGTCCGAAAACCTGTCCCGAGCCGATGGCGATAAGTGATTGCGCTATCTGATAACCTTCCGCCTGTTGATTTTGAGCAGGATTGAAGAATGTAACGATGCGGTCCTGCACATGCGGCTTCATATATGCGAGTACCGCAAGAGAGACAAGCGCAACGCAGAGGAGAATGGCGATATCGCGCATCCGGGCCCCCGCCGCAAAGAAAATCGCTACTACACTCATACAAATAATCCCGAGCGTCCCGATGTCGGGCTGCAAGACGAGCAGAACTATCGGTGCTATGAGTATCGCGGCGAGACCTCCGACTCCCCATGTGAACGTCTCAGCCTTTGTCCGTATCGCCGAGTAATACGCCGCGGCAATGAAAATGCTCGCTATCTTCAAGAGCTCAGAGGGCTGGAATGAAACCCCGAAGATAATTATCCATCGCTGTCCCCCGCCGTGGGCAAACCCGAGGTTAGGGACGAACACAAGCAGCATCGCAGCGAGCGCGAGAGCAAAAATATACGGAGCGAATTGCCTCCAATGCCGGTAGTTAATGTTGAGGGCGATGAGGAGGAGTACGGTGCCGCCACCCACCCCGAGGACCAGGTGGTTGAATGCGACGGACGTAATACTGGAAAATCCCCGGCCGAGGAGACCGAAAGCGGCGGACACAAAGATAAGACCTCCGCCAGTGACCAAGGCAAAAATGAGAAATGCGAGCGGCTTGTCTATGCGTGCGTGCTTCATTGTGGCGGCAACGCGCTGAGGGCGATTATGACGCCCGCGAACGCGAAGACCACAGAAAGCACCCAGTAGCGCATGACAACTTTCTCACCGGGCCATCCGAGCGCTTCGAAGTGGTGATGCAGTGGCGCGATGCGCAGAAGCTTGCGGCCGAAGAATCTTTTCGAAACGACCTGGGCGATGTCGGAAGCGACCGTAACGACAAGAAGCGCACCGATGACCGGCAGCACCGAAATGCCGACACCACCACCGAGAGAATCGGTCATGAAAGCGACCGCGCCCAAGGCGAGCGTCAATCCCATCGTACCTGTGTCGCTCATGTAGAACCGCGCCGGAGGGATATTGAACCACAAGAATGCGAGTAATCCGCCCACGATGCAAGCGGTGAATGCCGCAAGATCTATTTGGTCCTGTGTAAAAGCGATGATGGTGTACGAGGCGAAAATGCTCCCAAAGACGCCGCCGGAAAGCCCATCAATGCCGTCAATGACGCCCGATGCGTAGAGCGCAAGCGATACAAGGACGAAAAGCGGGATGATAAGCCATCCGATCTCCAGTGGAGCCGCGAAGGGAATATTGATGGCGGTCATTGCAAGTTTGTCCCAGAACCACCAGCCGATGAACGTAGCGAGAAGGACGACAATGATGATCCGGTAGCGCAAGCGTAACCCTTCTCCGCTCTGACGGATGACCAGGATGTCGTCTACGAACCCGACGAACGCACCGACAAGAAGCGTCGCAAAGGGCAGCCACGTTTGGTTGCGGCTCAAAAAGTTGAGATCTGTCGTTACGATGGCCGGAAAGATCTGCGCTAGTGCGGCGATGCCGAAGATGGTAAGAGCCACGCTCCCCCACACGACTATACCGCCCATTCGCGGAGCGCGGACCTCGTTCTCTATATGAAGCCGGTTGAATTCATGTGCGGTATTGCCGTCGAACGCAAGTTTGCCCGGACGTTTTTTCCAGGCCTTGAATTTGTAGAGGTAATGGCTGAGTAGCGGAGTACCCAGCATTCCTATGGCAAAAGCGACGGCGGCAGGAACGAGTACGCGGACGAGGTCAGGGACCATATTTTGCCATTGTACCCCGCCCGTCACATTTTGCCTTGTGGAACGACGGTTACCGCCCCAATCCAACGGAAAGGACGGCCGCCTCAACGAGCTTCCTTATGTCCTCAAAACGCCCGTTTTGGGACGAATGCAAGACGACCGCAACGATGGGATGAGCTGGGCCAGCCTCAAAGACGACCGCAAGATTGCCGCCGGCGAGGCTCGTATAGCCTGTCTTTCCCATGATAGTGCCTGGTATTGCCGGGAGCGCCTCGTCGGTATTTATGGCGGTTACCGTCTCCCCTGTCGCTGCCCTGATCTTAAGAGCGTCGCGCGAGGTTTGCCCGAATATTTCCGGAGCGGTCGAAGCTGCGTGTCCGAATAGGACGGCAATATCGCGCGCGGAGCCGTATGCACCCGCTTGAGTGTCGCTCATGTCGAGACCGTTGGTGTTGAGAAAGAACATATGGACGAGTCCCAGGCTTTTTGCAATATCGTTCATACGCCACAAAACGGCCTTACCGGGCGTCGCCTGCGGGTACTTGATACGCATCGCATCCTCGGCGGCTGCGGACAGAATTTCCGCGCCTTCATTTGAAGATGCGACGAGAGTGAAATTGATGAGGTCTTGTGCGGAGAATTGTAATCCCGAAGGCAGTCGCACCGCGGCTCCGTCAGGTGTTGAGTGGGCCGGTATCGTGATATTTGCGTCGGGGCCCAGGGCTTCCGACACCGCCAGAACAAGGGGCACTTTGACAAGCGACGCCAGAGGCAGCTGCGCGTCGGGGTTCTTTGAGTACAGGACTTTGCCCGTGGTGAGGTCGAGGACGTATGCGCTTTGCGCGACAAGTGACACTGCGGAAAATGGATCCGCCTCCGCGGGAACGGCGGCGCTCGCGGCTTGCGCCGCGGCTGAGGCCGGCCTGCTCCCTGAGAGGTATGCGACGGTAATGGAGGCACTTGCAAAAAACATCAACATGAGCGCCGCGGCACCCGAAAGATACTGCAGAGAACGGCGCGACACACCCGCATGCTCGGGCAGTAGAAAAGTCGGTTGCCCGAGCTGGTCCTCTGGAAGAACGGGAGGCAACGGTTGCGGCGGCATTTCGTGTGTTGCCTCCGGTGCTTTGTTTTCTGAGGTGGTCTCGTCGGTTGTCATACCTGTTGCGTTTGCTGGTCTGAGGATTGTTCCGCCGGGCGGGATTCAAAGGCTTTAAGCTCCGCCACAATTTCCTGATAATCGGGAAGCTCCGAACGGTCCCGGACACCAAGGTGCGCCAGCAATTCAACTGTGGGACGATACAGATACTCACGTCCATCCTCGGGATTGCCAGTGCGCTCTACGAGGCCCCGTGCAAGTAGATTCCGGATGGTCGAGCTTGTATTCACGCCGCGGATATAATCTATCTGTGAGCGTGTGGAAGGGCCTCTATAGAGAACGACACCCAAGACCTCAAGTCCCGCGTCTCCGATCTCCTTACCCAGCTCACGTTCGAATGCTTTTTGGACGGCGGGCGACGTCTCTTTGTCTACTACCAGGGATGCCTCGGTGTCTGTCCGGATAAGAGTGAGCCCCGTGCCCTCGAGCCTTCCCTTCAGCGTATCCAGCACTTCGGGTAACGCAGGCTCTTTTATCTCCAATAATTGGGCGAGCTTGCGTAGCGTGAGCGCCCCACCCTCGCTAAAAAGAAATGCCTGCGCCCGGGCCGTAAGTTCGTTCATATCAGACGCCATAGCGGGGGGCGGTAGCGTTCTCCAATTCGATAGTAATATCCTCAAAAAGACGCTCCTGCGTCACGCTGGCACTCCCCGAACGTACCAACTCGAGCATTGCCAGAAAGTACACTATGACCTCTTGCCTATCGCGCGACTTGGTCATCTCACGGAAACTCGTGCGTAGGGCGCTCACAAGCCGTGCGCGTACACTTTTTATCACGTCTTCCAGAGCAAGAATGGGTGCGACCGCGGCCTGCGCAAGAGCTTCCGGCTTCGGCAAGATACTCACGAGCCGCATGGCGGCACCCGCAATCGTCGCCAGTGCCGCGTTGCCGGGTTTAAATACAGGTTGTTGTAACGGTGCCCGGTATGCGAGAAGAAGCTGGTTGTTCCCCCAAGTCTTACGCAAAAGCTTTGCTGATTTACGGATTACCGCGTAGCGCGCGAGACGGCGCTCAAGCTCTTGGACCGATTCGCGTTCGTCCGGGGAAAGTTCAAGCGATGGTAGCAGTGCGCGCGATTTGATAAGCAAAAGTGTCGATGCGACCAATATGAACTGTGCGGTCTCTCCGAGCGGAAGCTCCGGCAATTTTTCCACATACGAGAGATATGCATCCGTCACCTCCGCGAGCGATATGTCGGAGATGGACATCTTGCGGTCTTCTATCATGTTTAAGAGCGTCTCAAGCGGCCCTTGGAATACTTCCGTGCTAAGTGCAAAGCGTCCGGTCATGATGCGGGTTTTGGTTTTATCTGGATACCGAGCTCGGCGAGCTGTTCTGTCGTGAGTTCTTTTGGCGCTTTCATGACGGAGGTCTGGCCGCCGCGCGTCATGGGGAACGCCTGCACCTCGCGCAGCTGCGTTTCGCCCGTCATATTCATTACAAGGCGCTCGACGCCGAGCGCAATCCCGCCGTGGGGCGGGACGCCGAATTCGAACGCTTTTAGCATATGCCCGATACGCTCTTCAGTCTCTTCGGCGGAGTAGCCCATCGTTTCGTAGACCGCTCTCAGTATTTCGGGTTTGTGCGCGCGGATGCTACCGCCGCCCGCCTCGTACCCGTTGCACACAAGGTCGTATTGGGTCGTGAGTATTTCGCCTACGTCTTTTTTCGCGAGAAGCTGTTCTACATGCTCCGGAATAGGCATGGAGAACGGGTTGTGTGTGAACGTCCACCCGCCTTCGGAAGTTTTCTCGAAGAACGGGAAACGATGGACCCACGCGTACGCGAGGACGCCGTTCTTTTTGTCCTCTTCCGTACGCAGGTCGAACTTGTCCGCGCCGAATTTTTCCATTGCCTCGGCGTATGTAAATCGGGGGAATGGCTTCTCTTTGATAGTGAAGCCCATCGCCTCGACGGTCTGTGTTACCATCGCCTCGACGGTATTCATCACGTCTTCTTGCGTGACGAACGACATTTCGATATCTATCTGGGTGTGTTCGAATCCGCGGTCAGCGCGGAGGTCTTCGTCGCGCACGGCGCGCGCAATTTGGAAATAGCGCTCGAAGCCGCCGACCATCAGAAGCTGTTTGTACTGCTGGGGTGACTGCGGAAGCGCATAGAATTTACCCGGATGGAGGCGGGAAGGCACGACGAAATCGCGGGAGCCTTCGGGCGTCGATTCGGTAAGAAGCGGAGTCTCTATTTCGGTGAACATCTGGCCGAAGAGATATTCGCGGCATCGCTGTACCAGCTCGCTGCGAAGCCGGATATTGTGCTGCATGCGCTCGCTGCGTAGATCCAAGTAGCGATGCGCGAGCCGGGTTTCCTCGCCGATGCCGGATGTGTCTTCATTGACCTCAAAAGGTACGACCGCGGCGGGGCTCAGTATCTCTATCGCTTCTATAAGCAGCTCGATTGTGCCGTTCATTTTGTCCGGCTGTGCGTTTTTCTCCGGCCGTGCCTGCACCGTGGCCGTAACCGCGACGACGCTTTCTCTATTCGTCTCTTTCGCGGTCGTTATCGCAGCGCTTCCCGGAGTCACAAGCCCTTGCACGGTGCCGGTCATGTCGCGGAAGTCAAAAAAGACCATTTTGCCCTGGTCGCGGCGCACCGATACCCAGCCTTTGATAAGGACCGACTCCCCTACGTGCTCCGCCAAATCTTTGATGAATGTCCGTTCCATACTAAATTGTTACGCCGACTTTTTGCCGGACATCTGCCATTTTCTTTTCCGCCTGCTCTCGTGCCCGCGCGGCGCCGTCCGTGAGAATTTCTTTGACGTCTGCGTCGGAAATACTCGCGCGCTTCTCCCGCATCGGCTCTATCACCGCTTCAATGTCTTCGACGAGTGCGTCTTTGCTCGCCTTGTACTTGCCTTTATTCGCTTCATACAGGGGTGCAAGTTCTTTTTCGCTCCTGAAAAGACGATGGATGTTGTACACGTTGGCCGGAATGTCGCCCGCCGAGTCCGTCACGATGCTCATGACCGCTTTTTGTATCTCGTCTTTGCTGCCGAAGAGCGGAATGGTGTTGCCGTAGCTCTTGCTCATTTTTTTGCCGTCGGTACCCGGCACGACCGCGACGGAGTCGAGAATCTTCTCTTTGGGCTCTTTGAATGTCTCACCGAACGCGAGATTGAACTTCGTCGCCGCCTCGCGCGCGTATTCCACATGCTGCTTCTGGTCTGCGCCCACGGGGACGATATCGGTGTCGTAGAGCAAAATATCGGACGCCATAAGCATCGGGTACGTGAAGAGTCCCGCGTTGGCTTCGAGGCCTTTTGCCACTTTGTCCTTGTACGCATGCGCCTGCATGAGGAACGGCACCGTCACGAGGCAATCAAATATCCACGCGAGCTCGGTGTGCTGCGAAACCGAGGATTGTTGGAAAATGACCGTTTTCTTAGGGTCAACGCCGACCGCGACATAATCACGAACAACATCGGAAATATTTTTTCGCAACCCCTCGGCATCCTTCAGTGTGGTAAGCGCATGGTAATCGGCAATCATGACCAGTCCGTCAGCATCCTTAAGCAATTCCACGGTCTGTTTCAAAGCACCCAAATAGTTGCCGATGTGGAGCGAGCCCGATGGCTGCAATCCCGTAAAAAGCCGTTGCATCGGCCCATAATACCAGAAAAACGGGCTACTTCTTATACCGCCGGGAGTTCGACGATAAAGCGGGAGCCTTTGCCCGCACCTTCCGATTCGGCCCATATTTTGCCGCCGGAGGCCTCAACAACTTCCTTTGCGATGAAAAGGCCGTAGCCGGTGGAGTGGACGTTGATTTTGATGGAATCCTTGCCGTGCCCGCCTTCGGTGAAGAGATTGTGCATGTCTTCGGGAGTGATGCCCACACCGCTGTCTTTGACCGAGAAGTGAATCTTTGCGTCGCCGTCCGAGAGTTCGATGTGGATAGTGCCAGCGGGGGTGTAGCGGATGGCGTTGTCTATCAGGTTGCGGATGACGTGTTCACGAATCTTTTCTTCGTCGCCTTGCATCCGGTACTTGCCGTCGGACATCTGAACATCAAGCTTTAGGCCTTTCGTCTGGGCTACGGGAGTTTGCTCGGCGATAATCGCCTTGACCGCCACGCGGAAATCAAACACATCGCTCTTGAATGACACGGTGCCCTTTTTTAGGTTTGACGCGGAAAGAATATCCATGACAGTGGCAACACCCTTACGCACATCGGCGAGCGCGGCCGTGGACATTGTTTTCAATTTCTCCGGTATCGCACCGTAATCCCCTTCGGCAATGGCCGCAAATCCCGCCTCGCTCTTCGTCAGGTAGCCTTTGATTTCGTGACTGATGAAGTGCAAAAGATTTTCCTGCTGCTTGTTGACCACCTCAAGCTCCTGTTCCTGTTTTTGAATGAGTTCGCGCTGTGCGACTTCCCGCTTGACGCTGCGGACAAGTAAGATACCGAACCAGACGACAAGTACGAGTGTCGCCGACGATATTATCCGGGAGAGGTCGCTCTTCACGACGAGAAGCAGCGAACCTATGAGAATCCATAGCGTAAGCACAAGAGCCTGAGTTCCGATGACCTTTATGTTGAATACCCGGTAGTGAACAATAAGATATCCCAGGAGGCCAACGAATACCGGCATACCGAACAGCCCGTACTGTGCGAGTACCCAGTCTTCGGTGATGCTGCCGATAAAGTTACCCGAAGCGAAAGCTGCAAGGAAAGCGATGAGCCCAAGTGCAAAGTATGCAATTTTCACTTTCTCCTCCCGTACTTTTTGTTGGAACAAGTTCTTAAGCAAAAGGAATATAACGCCGGCAACAAACAAGATTTCAAGAAAGTAACTATAGTACAAGGCAAGCGGTCCTTCTACGGCATCGCAGTACTCGATATAAATACCCTCAAGGTTGTAATGTGTCGGCGTGAGGAGAATCAGCGGCAACAACAAAGCTGTGATGGCGACGGTTATCCCGACGCGAGGCAGTTTTCCGTACATAAACGCATAAAAAAGGTAGAAGGCGGCACAATAGATTAGCGGCTCGATGAGTACAATGATTGACCACAAGAACATGACAATGTCCGGGCGATTGGTTGCCCAAATGATAACGTCCAGGACGGCCCATACAGAGAAGAGTGAGAAGAGGATGAGTAGGAGCCGGGAACTCAGGAGTTCGCGATTTTTGAAGAATACATACAACCCGACAACCAGCGCGGCAATAATCGCCGGAAAGTGCGAGTAATGAAGGAGGTCAGGGACGTTCGATGAAAATATCAGGTACGAGGGTGATTCCCACGGGCACAGCAAAGATTCCATAATTAACGTGTGGTATTTAATTCATTAATCCTTTCCTGAATATACGGTTGAAAATAGCCGTGGTATCTCTTTTGAAGTGCCGGTATCTTCCAATCCTGAGCTGATATCAACTTTCTGCATGTTGATGCTCCGCATAAACAGGGTGATTGAAACAACAGAAGGTCTGAGGTCACACATAGGGCGTAATCGATAGTGAGCTCTTCCCCCTTCTGAAGATTTCTCATCGCAATGACGGACATCTGGCCTTTAAATCCGCAATTCGCATCGCAGCTGTGATTGAGGTATTCAGCTGACGAGAGTTGACCTCGGGTAATGGGGGAAGACACAAGATCATCATCGACTTGGTACCCTATTGTAGATATAAGGTTGTAGGCGCTTGGATTGGTCTTTCTCAGGCGCCGGAGATCCGGAATGCTAATTACAAAACCGCCGAGCACTACGACGCGCTCGCCTTTTTTAATATCTGCATGAGCAACAACACCCATGCCGTGTTTATTTGTTCTCGCCAGACGCACCGAAGGACTGACCCACGAGATTTTTATAGCCTTTTGCTGTTTTTCGGTAGCCATCATTTTCATTATAACGAAATACGACGCTCCCCCTGAGTATAACAACTTTTATTCAGGTGGCGATACGGCATCGGGTCTTGTTGTGATCGGGAGTGGTACTATGCGGGATACATATGCTGTGGCTTCCTATAGCATTACTCGCACCCGCATTCGCGGCGTTGGGGAATTATATAGATAAACATATGCTATCGTCGTACGCCAAGCACGGTGGCATCGGAGCGATAGTGATCTTCTCCTCGCTCTTTGCATCGGTCGTCATTCCGATTTCCCTCTTATTCGGGCAGGGGTTTTTTGCCGTTACCTCCTTCCAGAGCGGCGTGCTCATAGTCAACGGATGCCTGACAATGATTGCGCTCCTCTTCTACCTCTACGCTATAGATACGGAAGACGTGCTTTTGAGTATCCCCATTTTGCAGATCGTGCCCGTGTTCGCGTTCGTGCTCGGATACCTGGTCCTTGGCGAAACACTTTCCGTACGCCAGATGGTAGGGTCGCTTATCGTGATTGTGGGGACCGTTGTCTTTTCGCTGGAGGTACAGTCCTGGAAGAACATCACGATCAAAGGCAGGGGTTTGCTGCTTATCCTGGGGGCGTCGCTGCCGCTCGCCATAAGCGGAGTCGTGTTTAAGTGGGCGGCGGTTGATCTTGGGTATTGGACGACGCAATTTTGGGAGTACGTCGGTATAGCTATTTTCGGTCTTTTTCTGTTCGCTGTGGTTCCGATGTATCGGAAAAGCTTCGAGAGCGTTTTCAGGAGCAAATTTCAGACGGTGCATATCCTCAGCTTTATAC
>CAZQGK010000013.1:0-12007 GCA_964592945.1 uncultured Candidatus Saccharibacteria bacterium | reverse complement strand
GAGCTGGCCCGCGGCCTCGCTCGGCAGGCCGACGTTCGTCTTTTTGTCCAGCTCCAAGTCATGCAAAAATTTACCAAAAGCCTCGTGGCCGATTTTGTCGGCAACATATGATGCGCCGGTGTTGAGCGATTGATTGAGCACTACCTGCATGCTGACGACACCGTGCGCTTTTTGGTCCGAATTGCAGACCGTCTTTCCGCTCTTCTCGATGCATCCGGTGTCTTTGTACGTGGTCGCAGGCGTTACGACACCCTTGTCGATGCCCGCCGCCATCGTGAGCGGCTTCATGATGGAGCCCATCTCAAACGTGCTCTCGACGAGCACATTGTGGAAAACAGCCGGGTCCGCGACGGTGCTGTACGTATTCGGGTCATACGTAGGGCGACCGGCCATAGCTATGATGGCACCCGTGTGTGGATCCATCACGATGCCGCCGGCGAGCTTGGGAGAATAGCTTTTCATGATCCCATCAAGCACGTCCTCCAAATTGCGCTGTACCGAAGGTTCGATAGAGGTCACGATTGACCCTTGTTGGCCCGACGGATTCGGAGACGCCACCGCTTGCAGATTCGTAAATATCTCAGCAAAGGGATTGATGTATAAGCCGCTGCGCGTTTGGACGAGCGTGTCCTGCCAACTTTTTTCGAGGCCGTAGACGCCCACGCGCTTATCTCCTTGGTATCCTACGAAGCCGACGGCCTGTGCGGCGAGCTCATGAGCAGGATAAAATCGCCACTGATCCCTTACGAGCAGAAGCCCAGGTATTTTGAGGGGACGTATCTTTTGCGCAACGTCATCCGGCACGCGGTATGCAATCTCTTCATATGGGTCTCCTTTTTTTGCGGCATACGCAAAAAAACGCTCCTTGTCGATGGGTACGAGGGCGTTCAGCTGCGCATACGTACTATCTGCGTCGGGCAGCTCGTCGGGTTTTATTGCGATACGCCACCCCGTCTGCATGACCGCCGCCGATACGAGCTCTCCGTCTTTCGTGGTGAAATAAATGGTGCCCCGATTTTCCGTATCAGGATCCGGCTTTACGTAGTGAGCGCTCGCTTTATCACGGTATTCGCTCCCGTGGACAATTTGCACGAGATACAGCTGTCCGATAAAGAGAAGTGCGGTAAAGACAAAACATCCCGCCAGTATCCGCGTGCGGAGGACGAATCGCGCTTTCATACCCGCGAACAATACCTGCTAGATCTCATTACGGGCAATTGTAGCAGCTCCGACATTGCCCGGACGGTACACATAGTGTTGTTGGTTTATCGGTGTCAAGCCAAGTGCTCCGCCCATCTCCGGCGAGATGCCGTTCGAAAGCTTGAAGTAGTGCTGCTCGAGCCCACCGATCGAGCCTTGGATGACCACAACGCGGGTGAGCGCCTCCTTGCGCGCGATGACGTTCAAAATTGATGCGGTGACGAAATATAAATAGCCGCACACGACGAGGATGAGTAACGTGCCGAGTACGCGGAGCGCGATCGCCTCAACAGGATGTTCCATGGAAAGGGATACCCCGCTTTTTGCGGATGAAAAATTAAACCTCCCCTGAAATATCGAGGGAGCGTATTTACTTATTTTATTGATATGAGCTCTCATAGTTTTGAAATTTTCTCTCTGACGGCTAGCGAGGAGCGACGTGAAAGCTTGCTTTCACATCGTCCGAGCGAAGACGGCATATAAAAGTTCTTAGAACTTTTCTACCACACGAAGCTTTGCACTGCGGGCACGGGGGTTTCCGGCGATTTCTTCCGGACCAGGTGTCAGAGGTTTCTTTGTTATCCGTTTCCCCTCTCCCGTCTCCTCCCATTGCTTGAACGTTTGTTTGACGAGCCTGTCCTCAATGGAGTGGAACGTAATCACCGCGATACGTCCTCCGTGGCTAAGCGCTTGCCACGCGCCCCCGAGTCCCTGCGAAAGGGAGCCTAGTTCGTCGTTGACCGCGATACGGAGCGCTTGGAAGGTGCGTGTCGCCGGATGTATCTTCCCGAAACGGTACCTCGGAGGCACCGCCTCGTAGATGGCCTCCGCCAGCTCCCGCGCAGTTGTGAACGGCTTTTTTTCGCGCCGCTCCACAATGCACTTAGCAATACGCCGCGAATACCTTTCTTCGCCCCACCCGAAAATGATGTCTGCGAGCGATTCCTCTTCCCACTCGTTTACTATCGTGCCCGCCGTAAGCGCGCCCGGAGCTTTTCCGCCGGAGGCGGATCCTCCTTCGGAGGACGAGTAGGTCATGAGAAGCGGTTCATCGGCCTTCAACGAGAATCCTCTTCCGGAGTCGAGCTGATATGAGCTCCACCCTAAATCGAAGAGGGCCTTCGTTATGTGCGCGACGCCGAGTTTTTCCACCTCCGCTTTCAGATCGCGGAAGTTTCCTTCGACGAGATGCACCTTTGGCCGTACACCGGCCAGCGCAACTTGTGCGCGAGTTATCGCATCGTGATCGGCATCCATCCCGATAAGAGTTCCCCTCTTATCGAGCTTTTGTGCAATCGCGAGCGCGTGGCCTGCACCACCGAGTGTCGCGTCGACGACCGTATCGTTCGGCTCTATCGCCAACTGTTCAATTGCTTCATGTAAAAGAACACTTCGATGCCCTGACTGCATCGGATTGCCGGAGAATTGAGAGCGTCGTGTGCGCATGACGTTATTGAAATTCTCCAGCAATCTAATGTTGCCAAGCAGTAGGAATTAGAGAGCGCCTATGGAATCGAGCTTCGCCGCCATCTTGTCGGCATTTTTCTCGATGAGCGCTTTGTACGTATTCCACGCCTCCCTGTTCCAGATCTCGACGTGATCCGAAATACCAGCAAATACGATTCTCTTACCCAGACCCGCGTACTCCTTCTGATGGTCCGGAATGAGTATTCTCCCCACTCCGTCCACATCGACCTCCGCGGCACCCGAGAGCATGAACCGGTTGAATCCGCGTGTGTCGGGATTCACCATTGAGAGCGACTGCAACTTCTTCGCGACAGCATCCCAGGCGCTGCGCGAATATGCATACAGACAATGGTCGAGCCCGCGTGTCACGACGATTTTCTTCCCCATCGCTGCGCGGAAGACTTTCGGAAGCGAGACCCGCTTCTTTTCGTCGAGCGTGTGCTCGTATTCACCAATTAGCAGATTTGCCATATTTCCCACTCTATCCCACTGCGATAAAGTATATACCACTATAGCCTATCGCAACCCAATTGTGAACAAAAGTGTGGAAAACCCGTGGGGCCAAGGTACCGCTTAAACCCTGGGCTAAAAGTGTGGTATTATCCTTCCATGTTGACCATCTTCAAGGCAGCAACGCCTGAAGCTCTTAGCGAGATTGCGGAGGAAATGCGGGTGCGGCAGACCAAGCATTTCATTCTCCTTTTTTCGATGGGGTCTCAATTCGACCACCTTATCGTTCAGCAGCTGGCGAAGCTCGGGGTGTTTGCGGTGGTTGCCGACCCCGCCAGCGTAACGGCTGATGATGTGAAAAAAGCCGGCCCAGCCGGCATCATCCTTTCGGGCGGTCCTGTCTCGGTCGCTTACGACGAACCGCCGCCTTTCGACAATGCAATTTTTGACCTCGGCATCCCTACTCTCGGCGTGTGCCTCGGTTTTCAGATGTGGGCCAAACATGTAGGAGCAAAAGTCTCACTGCAAGAAAAACGTGAATTCGGCGTTCACACATTCCATGTCAAAGGCGACTCCCCGCTTTTTGATGGCGTCGCAAAAGAAACGCAAGTGCTTGAAAGTCACGGCGATGCCATCAGCGATGCGCCGTTTCAAGTACTCGGCTCGACGGACAACGCGGAAGTTGCCGCCGGACACTCCAACAATCTCTGGGGTGTGCAATTTCATCCGGAAGTTACGGACACGACCGAGGGCGGGAAAATATACGAGAATTTCATAAAGCTCTGCGGTGTCGAGGACCGCTTCCCCGCGCACAATGTCGCGCAGGCCAAAGTGAACGAACTGAAAAAATTAGTTGACGGAAAAAAAGTACTCATCGCCCTCTCAGGCGGTTCCGATTCTTCGGTCGTCGCGTATCTGCTCAAGGGCACGTCGGCGAAACTTAAAGGCGTTTACATTCGCGGTATCGACAGGCCGGACGACGAGGCGTATGTGAAGAAATACTTCGGAAATGAGAGTTGGATAGAACTTGAGATAGTGGACGCGACCAAAGAATTTCTGAAATCGCTCAAAGGCCACGTGACGATGCGCGACAAACGCCTCGCAATGCGCGGCGTGTACAAAGAAGTGCTGGAGAGAAAAATAAAAGAGTTCGGAGCGGATTTTATCGCGCAAGGCACACTCTATACCGATGTCCGTGAGAGCGGGCACGGGCATGCGACGGGTGCCCGCGTCGCGGAGATTAAAGTCCACCACAATGTAAAACTCGGATTTTCCGTTCCGGAGCTCTCTCCACTCGAGACCGAGGTCAAAGACTCCGCCCGTGGAATCGGCCGCGATATCGGCGTCCCCGAAGACCTTCTCGTGCGCCATCCCTTCCCCGGCCCGGGGCTCGTGGTCCGCATCGAGGGCGAAGTTACCGCAGAAAGTTTACGCGTCGCGCGAGCAATAGACGGAATTTATATCGAAGAACTGCGGGCTGCGAATTTGTATCCGACGGTCTGGCAAGCAGGCGCAACGCTTACCCACTCCATGCACACGGAAAGCAAAGGTGACGGTGCGGGCCTCGGACACGTGGTCGCACTCTGGGCCGTCTGGAGCGTCAACGGCTTTACCGCACGTTTCGCCCAATTGCCGTATGAATTTTTGGAAAAGGTTTCCCGCCGCATCACCAACGAGGTGCGTGAAGTCGGCGCAGTCGTCTACCGCATCAGTGATAAACCGCCGGCAACAATCGAATTTGGTTGAACAGTGCGGGGCACTGTTCAACGGACGGAGCGCATCGTCTGACGACCCAGGACAGCGAGGCGGGCCGTCTACAGGTGCCTATCAACGACCGATAGGGGTCGCGTAACTTTTCAGCAGAAAAGTATATGTGACTGATAATAGTGGGGACGACGCCGTATACATCCTGATTAATGTAGTACTCTTTAACGTATGGCAGCAAAAAGGAACGCCTCAAAGCATAATTTGTGGCTTGAGATGGTCATGGGATCTCTTGCGCTTACGAGCGGATACCTCTTGGTCCGCGAGCTCGCGGATAATCTAACGCCGAATCAAGTCTTTGTGTTCAATATCATCGACCTCGTTATCGCCCTGATATTTCTCGCTGACTTCGGAGTAAGGCTTTTTATCGCAAAAAGCCGCTGGACATTTTTCAAATACCACTGGTGGGTGCTGTTAGCTGCAATTCCCGTCACCACGCCGTTTACACAGTCGCTCCGGCTCGTCCGCTTGTTGCGGCTTCTTCACTTGTTCCAAGCTGTGGAAAAATGAAATGATATACTGTACCGATGGATTTACGCGCCGCGATAGCGCCACTCATTAAAGGCGACGCACAAAACGACCCCGAAACTCTCAAGAAATTCAGCCGCGATACGAGCATATTCGAACGAAAGCCTGCACTCGTCGTATCGCCGAAAGACGCAGACGACGTGTCGTCGCTCGTGCGATTCGCGGCGGATGCAAAAAAACGGGGCGAGGACATCTCGCTCACTGCCCGCGCCGCGGGTACCGATATGTCGGGAGGGCCTCTCACCGACTCCGTCGTAGTTTCGTTCACGAAATACATGAATGCGATGCGCGACGTGGGAGCGGATTTTGCGGTCGCCGAGCCGGGCATCTATTACCGCGACTTTGAAAAGCTCACGCTCGCCAAGAACGGCACCATCTTGCCCCCGTACCCCGCATCGCGCGAGCTATGCGCGCTCGGCGGCATGATAGCGGACAATGCGGGCGGCGAATTGACTTTGCGGTACGGCAAGATGGACCGCTATGTGCAGGAGCTCGACACGGTGCTCTCCGACGGTTCGCGGGCGACGTTCCGCGCGCTTTCCCAGGCCGAGCTTGAGAAAAAGAAGGCGGAACAGACGTTCGAAGGAGAAGTGTACCGCGGTATGGATGAGCTTCTCACGCGGAACCGCGACGTCATCGAAACAGCTCGCCCGAATGTAACGAAAAATTCGGCAGGCTACGCGCTGTGGAGTGTCGTGGATGCGCAGCGCGGCACGTTCGATCTCACCAAGCTCCTTGTCGGTTCACAAGGAACACTCGGACTTATCACAAAGGCCCGCGTTTCGCTCATGAAAACCAAGCCCCATCACGCAATGTTGGTTATTTTCCTTTCCGACCTTGGAAAACTGCCGGAGATCGTGCGGCGCGTGCGCGGGTTTGGCCCGGAGTCGTTTGAATCATACGACGACCACACCTTCAAGCTCGCAGCCCGGTACGGCTATGAATTTCTCAAGCACATGGGAGTATGGCAGACGGTCACGCTTGCCTTTTCTTTTCTCCCCGAAGTCTGGATGGCCATGACCGGCGGTATTCCTAAGCTCGTTCTCCTTGCTGAATTTGCGGAAGACACCGATGCGGAAGCGCGAAAAAAGGCACACGACGCGCGCGCCGCACTCCACGACCTATCCATCTCGACACAGATCGCTCTCGGGTCGATGGAGAAGAAATACTGGAAGATACGTCGCGAGAGTTTTGCGCTCCTTCGAAAACACGTGCACGGCTTACACGCGGCGCCATTTATCGACGACATCGTGGTCCACCCCGACGACTACCCTAAGTTCCTACCGGAATTGAACGCGCTTCTCGGACAATACGACCTGATGCATACGATAGCGGGCCATATCGGCGATGCCAATTTTCACATCATCCCTCTCGTCAACCTGGGCAATCCCGCGCACCGGAAGGCCATCATGGAGCTCACCCCAAAAATTTACGAATTAGTGGCGAAATACAAGGGCTCGATAACCGGTGAGCACGGGGACGGTATCATCAGAACACCGTTCCTGCACATGATGTATTCTCCAAAAATACTGGAACTATTCGCCGAGACGAAGCGCATCTTTGACCCGAAGAATATTTTCAATCCCGGCAAAAAAGTAGGCGGCACGCTAGAGGACATCGAGCGGTGGATGATGCATCCCGTGATAGTACCTCCGGCGGCTAAACAAGCTTGAGCGTGTGGAGCAAAAAGAATCCGGCGATAATGCCGACTGAAACGCAAACGGCGACCGCCTCGAAGAATATAACGGTGGAAAGTCGCGTCGCGCTGCGCTGCTTCGAGAGCGCGACGCTTACAACGGCGAACAGACCGAGCGCGAGAGCTCCTTTGCCGAGCCAGTGATGATAGAAGGTCGCTTTGAGCCAATTCTTCAGTGAGGGGACCTCTTCCGCAGCGACGATGAGTACGGCAAGCATGAGACCCGCCACGGCGGCCGCTATCGCCACTGAACGGACCCATGATGTTAATTCTGAGTGATTCATATTGAGCCGGAGACAAATATGCCCGACGCGGCGGTCGCTACGCCGATACCGAGTGCGATGAGGGTCAGCAATGCCGTGCTCTTCCGGAGCGCGTCATCAGGATTCTTCCGAAGGTACGTTGCACACAATGCGATAGAAAGCGCGACGAACGGCAAGAGGAGAAAGATATGCTCTTTGGTTTCCATAAAGAACGTATGCGCGAAGGGGGCCGCTCCAGCAAGAATGCGCGGCTTCACCGCGGAGCCGTAGTAGGTCACGTAGTAATAGGCGGATGTCGCCCACGAAAGGAAGAAAAGCGCCACGGCGGACCATGCAAGGCGTGAGATGAAAATATAGTTGGGCGTTTTCTTGAGAAGATGCATGAGGACGACGTTGTGGATACCGATCGCGATAACACCGCCAATGACGTGAACAATGAGAAGGGCGGCAAGTGTGGTCGTCATACTTTTCGTGGCGCGTGTGTACGGGCGCGTATCCATCGTAACCCGAGAGCTACGAGTACGATAGCGGCCGCGTAGTACACAAGTACCTCAAAGTAAGACGCGCTGGTTTCGCGTAAGACTCCCAGCACGAGTGCGGCGTACCACGACGTGAGCGATACGGCGGTTCCGATAAGGAACGGCATCCAGCGCGCCTGCAGAAGCAGTGCATTGCAGACCAGGATCCCGACCACGGTCATTTTGGCCCAGAACGTCGGACTAGTGAGAATATCCGTGTACTCTGTGAGACGGAAGTACAGCAAAAATCCGAAACCGGAAATGACGAGCAGAAAGAGGCCTATCCGCATTACTGTGTACGTTGTCGTAAGGGTCTTCCGTTCGTCGTCGGTGATGATATCGTCGCTATTGAAGCGTGTGTAGTGTATCTCGGCGAATGTCGCCGAACCGACACCCAAAACGGTGCCTACAACATGCATGATGACGAGAAGCTCGTAAATGCTCATTCAGGATAAGTAAGCCAAATCCAGCGGCAATTACAATTTAGAAATCGGAATATCTGGGGATAACTTCCGTTGGTTTTACGGGCCATGCCGTTTTTTGGCTGCAGCTGTGGATAGTTCGATTGCTTTCTCAGGGCCGGGCGGTACCATCGTGAGTATGAAATCCTTCCTTAAGACCCCGCGCAACATTATTATCGGAGTGCTCGTTATAGGTCTAGGTGCGCCTTTTTTGTACAGATTTGGCTCTCCTCTTGCGCAGTCGCTCGGCGTGGGGGGCATATTCCGATCGGAGGGCGGCGCTGATCTCCAAGCCGCACGTGAAGTGAGCGCGGTTGAGACGTATGCGACTCCGAAAGGTACGGACAAGGTTCGTTTTACTATCACACTCGATTCGAGTGGAGCGATAGAGGCTGTCAAGACCACCGATACGCTCAAGGGAGACGTCGCGTCAGACAAGTTACAAGTTTTTTCCAAAGAATTGCTGCTCGTCATACGAGGCAAGAAGTTGAGTGAGCTCACAGAGGTTGACCGCATCGGGAAATCTTCGCTCACAACGACCGCATTTAATGCGGCGCTTCCTGACCTGAAAAAACAACTCTAGAACATCGCCGCGATGGAAAAAGAACGTGTCGGGTTCACTTTCGAAGGAATCGGCACGAGCTGGTGCATACTTGCGGACGACCGGCCGCTCGGCGAAGACGCACGAGCCTCAATGCTGGATTATATCCGGATATTCGACGGGCAATTCTCACGCTTTCTACCCGGTTCGGAGGCGAACGCTTTTCGCGGTGCCCCGGCGGGCAAGTACTCTGTGTCTGAGGAATTCGCAACTCTACTTTCCCGCGCCGACGAATTGCGCCGCCTCACGGGAGGCAGGTACGACCCCGCGGTGGGCGGATTACTTGAGGATGCCGGTTACGACGCAACATATAGCATGGCGCCCCGACCCGGCACCTCGGAGTTTATTTTACCGGAATGGACGATTGCCGGGCAGACACTTACCATCGACCGCCCCGTCGTCTTTGATATAGGAGGAATGGGAAAGGGTTACTGTATCGACCGGGTCGCGGGGATACTCGAACAGTACGGCTACCGGCATTATCTTGTCGACGGCGGTGGAGACATGTACGGCACGAAGAAGCAGAGCGGAGAACCGTGGCGCGTCGCTCTCGAATACCCGGGAAAGTCTGATGTGGCTGCGGGTGTCGTGGAGCTCGAGGACCAAGGTATAGCGGTGTCGGATAGCTTCCGCCGCCGCTGGGGAGCGTGGCATCACATTGTGGATCCGCAGAAGAGAGCGCCGGTCGAACGTGTGTGTGGGGTCGTGACCGTCGCACCGGGCGCATGGGCGGCCGATTGCGCGACGTCGGCGCTTTTCTTTGCGGATGAAGAACAGCACCCCGCTATCGTGCGGTCGTTCGCGTCACAGTTCCTTATATTCCATAACGACGGGACCACGCACGTGAGCCCGGATTGGAGCGGCGAATTGTACCTCTAATGCGGATCGCGCCGGCGTGCCCGCGACCACGCGTAAGATATTCAAATACCCTGCGAACCGAGCTCGCGCACCTGCGCTACCCACTCGTCGTGTTTCTCCGGGTCCGGATGCTCACACGGACCCATGGCCGTCACGTGCACGCTCATACCTGAGAAGCCGAGGATCCCCCGCGATATTTCATTTGTGTAATCTCCGTATTTCAGCCGGGTCATAAATGGGCTATGTGCACCATCGACGACGATGACGCGCGCCGTCTTTCCCTTCAGCAGCTCTACAACGTCATGAGTTTCTTTGTCGAAATGAAACGCAAAGCCGGGAAGCCACATCCGGTCAAACATGCCCTTGAGAAGGGCGGGCATACTTACCCACCAGTTCGGGTACAGTATCACCACATGGTCTGCCCAGCGTATATTTTCCTGAACCGTGATGAGGTCCGGCTCAAGAGGCTGGACCTCGTTGTATCCCTTGTGGAGGATGGGGTCGAACCGCAGCTCTCCGAGGTTAAGCCGTTTGACTTCATGGCCGGCAGTGCGGGCCGCTTTTTCATAGGCATCCGCAAGTTCTCCTGTGAACCCCTCGAGATAAGGATTCCCCACGAGTACGAAAATCTTACGGCCTGGCTCCATTGAGATAGTATAAATGTGTAGCAAAAAAAGTATACCGGGAGATGCGGACAAGTAAGGAGTGCTTTACTGTACCAACTTGAACGACCTAATGACGTCGTCGAATATACTTTTATACGGCTCCCTATTGATGGTCTCCGCAACGATGGCGCCCGACGCGATCCGCATGACCGCCTGTCTGAATTCAATACCGGATATCATGCCCTCCTTGCCAACACCCGTAAAGACGCGCCAGCTTCCGATACTCGTGTCAATCGACACCGTGAGGGAACGTTCGACCTCCTCGAGCGCCTCCTTATACGTGGCGAAAGGACCTTGCGACCGGGCATCGACGCTTATACCGCTTTGCGGTACACGCTCATCCGGCGCGGATATGACGAAAAAACCGCCGACCCGTTCCTCGACCCTGTAATCAGCGGGATATTCAAAAGTGAACCGGTACCTTTCACTCGTGTAAACGCTCCAGCCCGGCTGGGTGGAAGTGGCGACAGAAGGTTTTGTTACAGGGAGCTTCTCAAAAGAAGATGCGATGATAAGAACGAGGAAAACGCAGGAGAGGACAGCCATCCCCGTAAGTACAATGTTGATGATTGGCGTTTTCATGGCAACGGCAGCGGGCAGATTCTACACCTACGGTCGTTTCCGTCCAGGGTGCAAAGGAAGGTGGCATCGTACATTCTCTCGACCGCTGAAAAACATTGATGTATCATTGCCTTCTCAAGTTATCGATATGGAAAAAATTAATCAAAAAATTGATTACGAAGCGATCAGAGCAAAAGCGTTGGGTGGCCCACGTGTCACAACACTCCTGCAGCGCTTTGAGGATATCGCCATGGGAGAGGTTCAAGTACCGACGTCTACTCCCACACCTGAGCCTGAGTTCTTAGCTCAGAATGAGGAGTACCGAAAATATTATGAAGTACATAAGAGGAATCTTGGCGTATTCAATCGTCATGGCCTCGCGAGCGTTCCTTTTCTCCTCGAGGAATGCATACGCACGGGTTTGGCTCTAAGTAGATTTGCGTCGGCGAGAAAAAGTGAAAGCGGTGAGCAACTTACATTTTACGGAACAAGCTGTGCAGACGGCACCTATGCTAGAACACTTGCTGAATATTCCAAGGGGCGAATCGTTACACTTACAGATTCGCCAAATCCGGCAAATCAAGTAGAGTTTCGCAGACTGTTAAATCATCCGTATTCCTTTTTCCATCTGGGACCTTTTGTCGATATAACTCCAGAATATCTAGCGAATAGAGCCGATCCAATGTTTCGCGATGGGTTTGACGTCATTTGGGAAAACACTACATTTCAAATGTATGGCAATAATCGCTTTGAGCAGATCGCATACGTGAAAAGACTTTTGAAAGAAGCAGGCCTAATGATCTTTTGCGAGAAAATGAATCACCCGGACCCCCAAGAGTATGAAAGAATGGAGAAAGTAAAAGACGATTTATTTAAAGCAAAATATTTTACAGGAACGGATATAGCCCAAAAGAAGACCTCCATCCTTTCGGAAATGACACAAGGCCAAGTTACCCTCTCCGAATTTTCCAAGGC
>CAZQGK010000012.1:465-12452 GCA_964592945.1 uncultured Candidatus Saccharibacteria bacterium | reverse complement strand
CCTTGCGCCCGCGCTGCTCAATTATCTCGCGACGCTCGGCTGGACCGCACCTTCCGGCAAGGAGATTCTTTCGCTCGAAGAAATGCTCGCCGAATTTGAGCTCTCCGATGTGCACAAAAGTGGCGCCGTTTTCGATATAGAAAAATTGAATTGGTTCAACAGGCATTATCTTCAACTCATCCCTCCGGATGATTTCACGACTGAAGCGTCCAACATACTCAGGGAATCTCTGGAAGGGCGGGGGATTGCATGGAACGCCGGCACAGCAGCGTCACTTGCTCCCATGATACGCGAACGTATCTCTGTGTGGGAAGAGCTCCGGACACTCTCGGCCGAAGGCGAGTTCGATTTCTGCTTTACTGACCCGACGCTTGAACCGTCCCGTATTCCTCAAAAAGGAGTAAGCGCGGGCGATACGGCACGTCATCTCAAGTACGTGAAAACAACGCTTGCTGACATACCCGCGGGAGACTATGCAGACCCTGAGCGCATAAAGGCCGCCGTCTGGGAGTATGCCGGCGTAGAGGGGCGTGGTGCGGTACTGTGGCCTTTGCGTTACGCGCTCACCGGCAGAGAACGCAGTCCTGACCCGTTCGCCGTCGCACATACGGTGGGCAAGGAGGCGAGTCTGCGACGCATTGATACCGCACTCGCCCTGCTTTCAGGTGTATGAAGGCCGGCGCTACAGTGGCGGCCACGCTATCGGCTGGTGCAGTTTTATGTGCCCTGGTCCTTTTTCCACTTGCGTCGTGGGCACAGAGTACGACCACCGCTCCGACGTCCGGAGAAATACAAGGCCTCATTGATGCCCACAACTCCCAGATAGCGGAGCTCGACAAAGAGATAGCGCAATACCAAAAAGAGTTGGACGCCGTCGGCACCAAAAAGAAAAGTCTTCAGAACGACCTCAACGAATTAAACCTGCTGCTCAAAAAAAGTGCCGCGTCTATAGCTTCGACGAAAAGCAAGATAAGCTCGACACAATTACAGATCAAACAGCTCGCACAAGGCATCGCGGTGAAGCAGGGCTCTATCGACATTGATGCCGCCGGGCTCGCAGAGTCGTTCCGGCAAATGAATGAGGCGGACGAAGCGTCTCTTGCTGTTCAGATACTCGCTTCCGATGATATCGCAGCCACCTGGCGTGAAATGGATTCATACCAAACGCTCCAGGGGGCTATCAACGAGCAGATAGCCAAGCTCGCGGAGGAAAAGCAATCTCTTGCTGAGGTAAAGAAAAAAACGGAAGAGAAGCGCGCCGAACTGCAGGCACAGCAGAATACTCTCATTGCCCAACAGGGCTCGTTGAACGCACAGAAAAAGGCACAGAACGATCTTTTGGCACAGACAAAGTCCCAAGAATCCGCATATCAAGCGATATTGGCCCAGAAAATCGCCGGAAAAGCGGCCTTCGAGGCCGCACTCAACGACCTCAAGGAGCAGTACCTGCAGAATGTTGACCCTTCTCAAATTCTCACGGCACGGAAGGGAATCCTTAAGTGGCCGCTCGACAAGGTCCGGCTGACACAAACTTTCGGACAATCGGACTTTGCAAAAAGCGGCGCTTACAATGGTAAAGGGCACAACGGCATCGACATGGGGGCTCCTATCGGCACGCCGGTCAAAGCAGCTCTCTCAGGCACTGTGTGGGCTACAGGAAATACCGACCTCTACAGAGGCTGCTATTCAGCCGGTAAATGGATCATGATAAAGCACCTTAATGGCCTCTCGACTCTCTACGGGCACCTCTCGCAGATAGGGGTGACTCAGGGACAGAGCGTCGCTACGGGGCAGCTCATAGGCTACGTGGGGGCGACAGGGTACGCCACCGGGCCACACCTGCATCTCAGCGTGTACGTTACCGCAGTGACCAAAATCATGACCTTCGGTGAGGCAACGAACAGAACCTCCGCTTGTTCCAGAGCAACCATCCCCATCACACCTCCCGCCGGATTCCTTAATCCTATCGCCTATCTTCCTTAGTCTTTACGAGATACAGATTGACAGAAAATGATTTGAATTATAAGGTCAAAAGAATCTTATGAAAGATAGTCTGAGCATCCGTCTCTTGGTCATTTGTTTTATCGGTTTAGCCTGTTACGCGGCAAGTGGTCTGGTACTGGGGCTCGTTCTAGAACGACAAGGACGCGCGCAAGAGGCGCAGAAAGATGTCGCCGACAAGTGGGGAGCGCATCAGACCTTTGTCGGCCCTATCATTGTCGCGTATTACGGAGAATCTCATGCGCTCTACATTTTGCCCGAGTCGGTTCGGTATGAAGCAGTGTTAAACCCAGAGACGCGGTCGCGAGGAATTTTTGAAACGGTCGTTTACAATACCGAGGTCAAAGTCTCCGGCGAATTTTCTACCGCAGATATTATAAAAGCGATAAATCGTACGGGTGCTTACGCAAACCTAAGCGTCTCGATTACCGACACACGTGGCACTGAGGGACAGCCCAAAATCTTGTGGAATAACAGGACTCTTACGTTTGAACCTGGGTCTAACCTACTAGCGATCCAGGACGGCGCGGGGCTACATATCAACGTACCGCTTGACAGATCCCTCCAAAAGACCACTTTTTCCTTCGACATAAAAGTAAAAGGGAGCGGCGGTATCGCTTTTGCACCCGTGGGTAGAGAGACGACACTAGCTGTCTCATCCCCCTGGCAAACGCCCTCTTTTAAGGGAGCGTTCCTCCCATCCACTCGTGAGCTGACCGCGTCGGGCTTCAAGGCTGACTGGAAGATCTCATCCTTCGGCCGTTCGTATCCGCAAACCTGGACGGACGAAGATTCTCAACTTGCAAGCGTCCTCAGCTCGTCCACAGGCGTTGACTTGTACGAGCAGGTGGATTTGTATACAAAAATATTTCGCAGTATTAAATACGCGATTCTGTTCATTGTGATTACCTTCGGCGCCTTTTTCTTGTTCGAGGTACTCTCAAAAGTGCGCATACACCCCGTCCAATACTTTTTCATCGGTGCGGCACTCGCCATATTTTACTTGCTCCTCTTGTCTCTCGCTGAACAAATCGGCTTTCCACTCGCTTATAGCGCGGCGGGGGGCATGACCGCAACTCTGATAGCGGCCTATAGTTTCTACGGCCTTGGTAGCAAACGGAGGGCTCTGCCGATTCTTGTGATGCTTGTCGCACTGTATGGATACTTGTACTTCGTCCTTATACTCGAAGACTACGCACTCTTGTTTGGTTCTCTGCTCGTATTCGCGCTCCTCGCAACAGTCATGTATTTAACGCGTAACATCGACTGGTTTGCGCTCTCTCGAAAGGAATAAACTCCTAGTGACGTTGACCGTTTCGAGTCCACTCGGTTATATCCATCGCCTTACGTTCTATTTTTGACGCGGGTCGAAGCGTGCGCATAGATTTTTTCGGGGCGATAGGGAAGTGGCGGGAATCATCGAGTGCATCGACGAGCCATACGAGGTCTTCTTCCTCCGTCACCCAACGCTCAGGCATGAAGCGTCGGAGGTCGTACGGCCTCGAATACGCGAGCATAGATTTGCGGCCGTCTTCCAACACGTATTCATGCGCATATGACATCGCGAGCTCACGCACGGTCCGGTAAATAGGGTCGCGGTAACGGAGGATGGCATGATTGGTCTTGCTGATGGCACCCCAAAGCCCGTTCTCCTTAAAAAGTGCGACGACATGATCTTCATCGTTTGGTACGGTCTGAAGGTCGAGCAGTAGCGGCCGCTGCCCGTGATATGCAAAAGCCGCTGCGGCCAAAAGAGCACCTTCGAAACAATGCGCGGTACGTTCGCGCAAAAGTCGCCGCGGCGACATGTATGTCTCGCCGCGCAGCTCGAAGTTGATGGGAAGTTTGTCCAAAAAATCCTGTATCTTTTTTGCCGTCGTCAGCTTGGAAAAAATCTTGCGCTCGGCAGGGGAGAGTATCGCCCGAATTCTCTCCTTGTACATAGATGACAGTATACCAAGATACCCTAATCCCCCGATTTTTGAGGTTTTGAGGCTCAGGGGAGACAAGGCGACGCAATGCTTGGGCGGATTCGGGAAAAAGGCCGAGATGGGGCTTGGGGGAGTTGGCGGCCTGGCTGGCGGGCCTGAGGCTGTTTTGACCTCGTATACGGGCCTAGGACGCATGGGAGTAGCAGCGGGCGTGTGTTGGGTGCGTGGCTGCGGCCGGTCTAGCCAGATGCTTTATTTGTGCCTAGCTATACGTCGCAAAAGATATATTGTGCGACGTTGAGATATTAGGCCACAGCCCACATTAGACCACTACCCTGTCAAGACTGACCACTCAAATTTTCTCGGGAGGTCGTCAGTGTTATTTCGTCTCCGCGTCCGGGATATTTCTCCGCGAAAAATCGTGCACCATTTTTTGCCGCTTCCCTTTCCTCTGCCTGTGGGGAAGGTGCTTCGCCATGGACGACCTGCCCCCTATCCCCCCTTTCACCTCTCTATGCCTTCCAAGGAATCTCGAATTGTGAGAATTCGGGCAAAAGTTTTCTGCCGTAGAGCAGACGCGCGATGACTTCCGCATGGGAAAGCGCGCCCGTGAGTGCGTTGTGCGGCGACGGTTCTTCGGGGATGCCACAGTAGTTGAGGACGGCGTCGAGATTGAGCGCCGAGCGACGATGTTTGACCGGCGGCTGGAGCCCACGGTGGATCATATGCATGAATGCCATCGTGTGCGTATCGAGTGTGCGATGCGCGAATGGCCATTCGGTGTGTCCGGCGCGCTCGGCGGCCTCTTTCAGAAAGTCGCGGTCGAAAGAAACGTTTTGTCCCGCGAATGTCCGCTCCTCCACGCTCTCGCTCCAGTGCAGGAATGCGTGCGTGAGGTCGGCCTCACTCGGCTTGCTCTCATCCGTGACCTGCTCGCGGGTAAAGCCGTTCACATCGAGCGCCTCGTCCATAATGTGCGCACCATCCCACACCTTGCATTCCATATAAAAACGATTCGTTGGATTCGCGAGGTCGAGTGCCCCGAGGCTGACGATGGAGTGCTTCTTGGGCTCCACGCCTGTTGCTTCGACATCAAGGACGATCATAGCGCCTATTGTAGCGTGGATTATTGCGGCTCCAAGCCCTTGCAGCCTTTGGCGGGCGAGTACCCTGCCCTGCGTGCAGCTGCCTCGCTCTCGAACCACACCTTGTTGGCGGCATGTATCTTATTTGCGCCGCTACACCACGGATAGTAATAGGCGCTGCCGCCCCGGGCCGCGACGTAGAGGCCTCCGGAAGCCACGGCGCGCGGTTTTGCGTCTGTAGGCGCCTCAGTGATAGAAACGAGGGGTTCCGTGTCTTCCAAGGCCGAAAGCCGCCCGAGACCGAAGGAGGCGAGAGCGACCAGAAAGACGATGGTTACAATGCCCCATTCGGCTATCCATCCCTCTCCGACGACCTTAATATTTTGCTTGATTTTTTGGAGCCATTCGTGTATATTCTGCATGTTAGTTAATCATACAACGACAGAAATATGGCACATACCAAAGCCGGGGGAACAGCGCATAACCTGAACGATTCAAATCCGAAGTATCTCGGAGTCAAACGCTCGGACGGTCAGAAAGTCGGCGTCGGCGAGATAATCGTACGTCAGCGCGGCACCGCCATCATGGCGGGCAAAAATATCGGCGTCGGCGTAGACCACACCCTCTTTGCGATGTCCGCAGGCACCGTACGCTTCCACTCTAAGCGCAAGACCAACTTCGACGGCCGCTCGGTGCGCCGCCGCATTGTGGACGTGATTTAAGCACTTGCGACTATCGCAAGTGTTATTTCCACCTTCGCCTCTCCGAAGGCGATTTTAAGGGCATGCTCCCCTACTTCTTTGATAGGTTTTGGGAGTACTACCGTGTCCACCGGGATACTCGTCCCCTTCTGTTCCTGTATCGCCTTCACGACGTCCGCGGCGGTGATTGATTTGAAGAGTCCGCCTTTTTCCGTCGCGCGCGCACTCATTTCGATACGCACACCCTTCAGACTGTGTACTGCTTCCGTGATAGCTTTATTCTGTTGTTTCTTCGCCTCCCCTTCCCTCTTTTGTGCGGCGAGATGCGCTGCGACTTTATCGGGAGTCGCCTGCACCGCGAGCCCGCGCGGTATCAAAAAATTGAGAGCGTACCCGTCGGCGACGTCCTTCATCGTCCCGTGCTGCCCCATCTTCGCGACGTCTTTAAGGAATATGACCTTCATAGTTATTCAGCTTTAAGAATTTCGACGGCCTTGTCAAGCTGCGGGTCTTTGTCGGCTTTTGCGTCCTCATCAGATATCTCGACTTCCACGTCCGGCGCTATGCCGTCTTGAGGGATATGCACGCCGTCCGGTCCTACCCACCGGGCCACGGTGATTTTGAGTGCGGTATCGGGCGTGATCTCCACCAGCTCCTGCACAGAACCTTTGCCGAATGTATTGGTGCCGACGAGCTTCCCAATGCCGTGTGTATGCAAGGCGCCCGCAAGTATCTCAGCCGCAGATGCAGAGCCGCGGTCTACAAGGATGACCATTTTTAGATTGCTGTTGAAGACGTTGTATCCCAAGGAGCGGTGGACGACGTTTGCCGCATGCCCCGCATAATCTTCCGTGACGACGACTTTTCCAAGCGGCAAGAACCAGCTCGCCATGTCGACAGCCGCCTCCAAGTATCCGCCCGGATTGCCGCGCAGGTCGAGGATGAGCGACCGGTCACCCGACTTCACGAATTCACGAAGTGCGTTGCGGAATAGGTCGGGAGCGTTCGAGGTGAACGTGGCTACGCTGATGACATATATTCCGTCGGGGCGCGCGGTCGTCGTCACAACGGGGACGTTGATGACCTCTCGCGTCACTTTGATCTCCTTTGGAGCATTCCATCCTTCCCGCAGCATTGTGAAAGTGACGACCGTTCCCTTCGGGCCGCGTATCTTTTGCACTGCCTTGCCGACATCCATGCCGTCGGTCGAGACACCGTCGATCTTCAAGACAAGGTCCCTGCTTTTAATGCCGGCCCGTTCGGCAGGTGTCCCCTTCAGGGGCGACACGACCGTGAGCACTTTGTCGCGTACCGCTATTTCCATGCCAACACCCTCGAAACTTCCGCTCATGTCGGAACTGAATTGTTCATTCTCCTTAGGGGGTAAAAAGAACGTGTACGGATCATCAAGAGAACCGGCCAGACCCTCTATCATTCCCCATACGCGCTCCTGACTTCCGTTCGAGCTCGTGGTGGCAGAGGCCGGTGTCGAGCTTGCGACCGACACAGGGACGAATTTCGCATCAATGACCGACCACGCTTTCCACACCGGCGAAAAATCAACGCCCGGCGGCGGCGCACTGACGGAAAGCGATGCCGATTTTTGTATCCCCCACGCTGTACCCGCCACCAAGAAGCCCCCGGCGAAAGATAGGGCAACGAGGCAGACGCCGCCAATTATTATCGCAGTGAGCGAAAATGATGCACTCCTCTTTTCTTCAAACATCGGAGGATTATAACATCCTGATGTTGTTCGGCACTCCCCTCTTGATACTTGATACCTGATAGCTGATACTTATCTACACATGCATACGCGCTATGAGCATAATGGCATGGTTTGGATAGACCTCGAGTCCCCGAGCCGCAACGAGGTCCAAGAGGTGATGGATCAGTTCGGCATCGCACATTTGACCGCAGAAGAACTTCTGCTTCCGACGACCAAGCCGCGCGTAGAATTTTATCCCACATACGCCTATCTGGTCCTGCACTTCCCCGCCCTTCGCCACAGCCATAAGAGCCCGGAGCAAGAAGTTGATTTCGTCGTTGGGCACAATTTCATCATCACCGCGCATTACGATACGGTCGACCCCCTGCACAATTTCTCGAAAGTCTTCGAGGTGAATTCTCTCTTGGACAAAAGCAATTTGGGCGACCACGCAGGTTTCATCCTCTTCTACATGCTCAAAAAACTCTACGGGGCAGTCGAACACGAGGTCGAATATGTACGCCATGCTCTTGACGTGATCGAGGATCGCATATTCTCCGGGCATGAAGTCGCGATGGTCTCGAATATTTCGCGCAGTGCCCGCGACCTTTTGAACCTGCGCCAACGCATCGAACCTCATCGCGATGTGCTGCGCGATTTTGAGGCCGGCGGCCCAGCCTTTTTTGGGGCAGAGTTCACTCCGTACCTGCGCGCTCTATCAGATGAATACTATCGCGTACACAACCACATTATGCGGGCGACCGAATCGCTCCATGAATTGCGGGAGACGAATAATTCACTCCTTACGACCAAACAGAATGAAACGATGCGCATTTTGACCATCATGGCACTCCTTACGTTCCCGTTGGCACTTTTCGTAGCTATCTTTGACATCAACGCCACATCGAATCCGATAATCGGTCTCCCGTACGACTTCTGGATAATCGTCGGTCTCGTTATCGGAGCCGGAGCCGTGATGCTGTGGTACTTCAGGCACAAGAAATGGCTATGAGAACGGCTTCCGGGTTTTAAAGATATCCGATATGTGGCTCCCACCATTCCTGCAACGAAAAAAAGGCGGCACGATGCCGCTCTATCTCTACAACACGCTCGGAGGCGAGAAACAGCGGTTCATGCAAGCACCCCACGCGAAGGAAGTGCGTATGTACAATTGCGGCCCCACGGTCTACGGTCGCCAGCATATCGGCAATCTTTCGATGTTTGTATTTACCGACGTTCTGCGCCGGACGCTTGAGATCAACTCTTTTCCCGTGCGTCAGGTCATCAACTTTACGGACTTCGGGCATCTCAGCTCGGACGCCGATGAAGGCGACGACAAGATGACGACTGGTCTCAAACGCGAAGGTCTCGCGCTCACACTGCCGAATATGCGTATTTTGGGCGAGAAGTACGCCAATCTTTTCCTTGAAGACATCCGCACGCTGAATATTGAAGCTGACAAAATAACCTTCCCACGCGCGAGTGATTTCATTCCCGCGCAAATAGCGATGATACAGGCGCTTGAGGAAAAAGGGTACACCTACAAAGCCGGCGCGGGCGTCTATTTCGACACTTCGCGCTTTCCGGAATACGGAAAGCTTGGGAACATCAATTTGGAGGGACAAAAGGAGGGCGCGCGAGTCGCCGTGTCGCGGGATAAACGCAGCCCCACGGACTTCTTGTTATGGAAGGCGAGCAAGAAACTCGGCTGGGAAAGCCCGTGGGGGCTTGGCTTCCCCGGTTGGCACATCGAATGCTCCGCGATGATACGGGCAACTCTTGGGACCCAGATAGATATCCACACAGGCGGTATTGAGCACATTCCGATACATCACAACAACGAAATAGCACAATCCGAATCCGCCACGGGAAAAAAGCCGCTCGCACGCTTTTGGATGCATCGCGCCCATCTGCAGCTCGAAGGCGCAAAAATCGCCAAATCAGAGGGTAATGTCGTCTACTTGTCGGATGTCGTTGAGCGTGGATTCCATTCGCTTGCTCTGCGCTACCTCTTGCTCGGGGCGCACTACCGTAGCAATTCGAATTTCACCTGGGAGTCCCTCGGCGCCGCGCAAACTGCCCTTGGCAAATTACTCGCGCTTCGCCTCTCCCACAAAGACGTCGAGCCGGGCACCATTTCGCAGCACTGGATAGTGCAATTCATGCGCAAAATAAATGACGACCTTGATACAGCCGGCGCACTCGCCGTGCTGTGGGAAATGGCAAAAGACGCTTCCCTCTCCCCTGCCGAGTTGCTCGCAACGCTGTTCGAGATGGATAGAGTGCTCGGATTGAATCTTGCCGAACCGGATGAAGCGGCGCGAGCTCTCGCGGCAAATTACATGCAAATAGAGGTCTCCGCGGCCGACCTTCCGGAGGGCGTACGGGCCTTCCTCGCGGAGCGTGACGAAGCGCGACGGGAGAAGAATTGGGAACGCGCCGATGAGCTGCGTACGCTCATAGAGGCCGCAGGATATACCGTCGAGGACAAGGGCGGCGCTACCCGCGTGCTGAAGCAGTAGGCTATTCTTGGGTAACAAAATTCACGAGTCTTCCCGGTACAAAGATTGTGCGCAGAACTTTCTTGCCATCCAAGCGAACGGCGACAGCTTCGCGCGCTGCGGCCTCCAACACTTGCTTATCCGCGCCTCCGGGGACTTCAGTTTCCCCGCGCGTCTTACCGTTTATCTGGACCGCAATCTTAATGGTTTCATCTTTGAGACGGTTTGCGTCAAACTCCGGCCACGAGGCTTGATGCACTGATTTTTTCTGCCCACCTGCCGACCACAACTCTTCAGCGATATGCGGCGCAAAGGGAGCGAGCAATTTCAGGAAGCGCTCCCATTGGCTCTTACCGAGCGACTTCTCTTTTTCGAGCGCATTGAGGAATATCATCAAAGTACTGATGGCCGTGTTGAATTTCATCGCGGCAACGTCTTCCCCAACTTTCTTTATGGTCCTGTGGAGGAGGTTCTCAAGCGTCGCGTTATCAACTTTGCCGACGTATTCTTGGGCCCGCCATACGCGCTCCAAAAAACGCCGGACCCCGACAACGCCGTCGGGATTCCATGGGAAACTGCTGACCTCGTTGTAGGGCCCTATAAATGCGAGATACATCCGTACCGTGTCCGCCCCTAGCCGTTTGACTACCTCATCGGGGTCAACGACATTGCCGCGCGATTTGCTCATCTTCTGTCCGTCGGGTCCCAACACAATGCTTCTGTTCATGCGGCGCTTGTATGGTTCCGGCTCTTTGACGAGACCGAGGTCGAAGAGGGCTTTGTGCCAGAAACGTGAGTATAAGACGTGCATGGTCGTGTGCTCCGCGCCGCCTGAATAGAGGTCGACAGGCATCCAATGCTCCATCTTTTTGGCGTCGGCAAATTTCTTTTTGTTCTTGGGGTCGGTATACCGCAGGAAATACCACGAAGAATCCACAAAGGTATCGAGCGTATCGGTCTCGCGCTCCGCTTTCCCCTTGCATTGCGGACATTTCACATTCACAAATTTCTTCACCTTCGCGAGCGGTGATTTGCCGCTGCCTTCCGGAAGATAATCTTTCACTTCAGGAAGTTTGACCGGCAACTCCTTGTCGGAGACGGCAACTGGCCCGCACTTCGGACAATGCACGATAGGTATCGGCACACCCCAATAGCGCTGCCGTGAGACTATCCAATCCCGCAATTTATACGTAGTTTTTCGTCTTCCGAACTTTTCCGCGATTTTCGGTATCGCATCGTCGCTCGTGAGGCCGTTGAATTCTCCGGAGTCAAAGAGTATCCCCTTCCCCGTATACGGAAGTCCTTTGTATCGCTCCCACGCATAGCGGTAATCATCGCGGTTGATGAATCCCGCCACTTCGTGTTCTTCAAGCCACTTCACTTCGTGACGATTCATCTCATCGGCTGATATTTCCGCCCGCTCTTCTCCCTTCAACTCAAAAAGCAGCGGCGTGTAGTGGCCGATGGTATTTGTTTTGCGATGTACGCTGTAATACTTGGAATGGACCGGCTGTCCGAGTTCACGGACAAAAGAAACGTCGGTATAACCTGTCTCCTCACGTATCTCGCGAATTCCCGCCTCCACAAGCGACTCGTTGCCTTCGACGCCCCCCGAAACGAATTCGTTCGTTGCGGTCGGCCGGTAATTAATGCAGAGGTACTTCCCGTCGGAGTGGCGTTTGACGACAGCCATGACCGCTTTGCGCTCCAAAAATGGTTGTCCTTCCCGCACGGCGTCCAGACCGCTCGTACGAACGATGACCGGCTCCAGAGTTTCTTTGAGCGGGATGCTGTACTTCTTGGCAAAGGCGTAGTCGCGCTCGTCATGCGCATCGGCGAATACCGCGCCCGTGCCGTAGTGACCGAGGACGAAATCGGCGACCCACACCGGGATCTCCTTACCCGTGGCGGGATTGATAGCCTTCACCCCTTTTAGCTCGACACCCGTCTTCTCTTTTTCGACTGCCTGCCGTTCGATTTCGGTCTTCTTGCTCGATAGGACGATGTACTTCTCAACCTCATCTCTATTTTGAAGAGTGTTCACCCAGGCTTGCCCTTCGAAG
>CAZQGK010000012.1:0-455 GCA_964592945.1 uncultured Candidatus Saccharibacteria bacterium | reverse complement strand
GCCTTGGCGAAGGAGGGGATGCTCGGGCGCGAGCACGAGGTACGTACCGCCAAAGAGCGTGTCGGCGCGTGTGGTGAAGACTCGAATGGTCGGCGCGCACATCATGAGCACATCGGGCTCTCTCTCCGCAGTAAAATGCGGTGAGTTTCCTTTCCCCGGCATATACATCGCGTTCAACTGCTTAGCTAACGTCTCGGCGTCGGATATCGGAACTATTTTGTCTGTGAGGTCGGGAACGACCATGAATGCGCGGGCTTGTTTCTTTATTTTTTCAAAATCAAAACCTTTCTTACATGCTTTGGTAACGCTTTTGCGGATTTTTCCGTCTAAAAACTTTCCGGAAACCGCCGTCGCGACGAACACGACTCGACGCACTTTGTGTCCGCGTTCCAAGAGGCGTAAAGCGACGACCCCTCCGAACGAGTGCCCGACGATGACCGTACGCCCATCAAGAG
>CAZQGK010000011.1:5463-12498 GCA_964592945.1 uncultured Candidatus Saccharibacteria bacterium | reverse complement strand
ATGCGGGCTTGATTTGATATTTATTTTTCCAAATCCACCCACCGATACTTCAATCCGTTCCACTCTCTCGCTTCTTCAAATACTTTTTTTGTAAACTGATTGGCGTACTCGGGGAAAAATGTGTCGGCTTCTTTTGAGTCGTCAACGAGCGTGAGGTAAAGCTTGTCGATATACGGCAGCGCTTGCTCGTATATCTGCGCCCCGCCGCCGATATGGATTTCCTCCGCATCAAGCTCTCTCGCCTTTGCAATCCCCTCATCAAGAGAGCCGACGACGATTACACCTTCGTATTTCCAATCGGGGTCACGGGTAACGACGATGTTGGAGCGGCCGGGAAGCGGCTTGCCCTGCGTGTATCCGAGAATGGATTCAAATGTCTTGCGCCCCATGATGATGGGGTGCCCGAGCGTCAACTCTTTGAACCGCTTCAAGTCGTCGGGGATGTGCCAGAGCAGTTTCCCCTCCTTGCCGAGTTCCCGGTTTTTCCCGATGGCAACGACGGCACAGACTTTTGCCATGGTTATTCCAACGCCGAGAAGTCGGTTTTCAATTTCTTGAGCTCGCCGCTGAAGACGAGTTTCATCTCCGCCGCTTTTTCTTTCTTGCCCTTATCTACCACATCCTTCTGGTGCCAACGCGATTTTTTCGGCTCTACCTTGTGCTTGAGCTCCTCGAAGACTATCTGACAGAAACGCTCGCCCGGGTGCAGTTGGATGACCTGCGAATTCGTATTGTTGCGGATAGGAAGCGTGAGCGGTCCTTCATAGCCCGAATCAATGATGCCGGTCAGGTCGACGGAAAGTCCTTTGCGATTGACCGAGGAGCGCGGATAGAGCACTGCCATCAGATCGTTGGGCACCTTTATCGTCTCAAATGTGGATACGAGCACGTACTCCTGCGGCAAAAGGTCGAAGCTCTGCCCCTGCTCAAGCTCGATGACGTCGAAATATTCCGGCCCGTGGTCTTTGAGCGGGTCGATGGAGAGGGCTTGCCTCCCCTTCGCCGTCATCCTCCAGGATTTCGGAATAAGAAAGGTAAACCCGAGACGGAGATCCACCGCGTGCATCTGCAGCTGAAAGCGGTCGAGGCCGGGCTTGAATTCGATATTGCCCTTCTTTACGCGCGCCAGAATCTCGTCTTTGGTAAGGATTGCCATGGATGAGCATTATAACCGCTACAAAACAATCTGCATGCCGGTGATGGCCGGCAGCGGATTGTATTGGGCCGCTATCGGGTTCACTATTTCATCAACCAACTTTTTATCTTTCTTCTCCGAACGGTCGTAGGTGTTCTTGGGCAGGCTTACGCGTATCGGCGCGTGGTCGTTGGTTCGACGCAGCATTTCCTCGACTGCGGGAAGCTGGTTGTCATATACGTGGGCATTTGATATCGAGTGCGAGTAGACGCCGACGCCGACACCGAGTTTCTGTGCCAAGATGCATTGCAAGAGCGCGAATCCCGCCACGTCCGAGGGAAATCCGAGCACCATGTCGTTGGAGCGCACGATGTTGTGCAAATGCAGCCGCCCACCGATGATGTTGACCGTGAACGAGTACGGGCACGGCACGTTGGCCCTCTTCGTGCCACCGAGCCCGTCTTCGGCAGGGTCCCACGTCACGATGACCCCGTGGCGCGAGCTCGGGTCCTTCTTGAGCAAATCAATAAGCAGCCCGAGCTGGTCGCGGCCGAAATGTTTGCGCCACCGGTACCCGTACGCGACAGTTACGACATCCGCCGGATTCGTAAAGCTGTCCCAAATCTTCGTGAAATCCCGCAAGAAATCCGCTGGCTTGCGCGCGCCTGAGATAAACCATATCTGCTCAGCGACGAACATCTTGACGGGAATTTTGCGTAGTGTGAGGAGCGGAAATCCGTCTTTCTCGATGTCGATGGAGAAATGCATCCCCGGCAGAGCGATTGTCTCGTGTCCGGTGCGCCTGTTCTTCTCGCGCACACCCTCGCTCATAATGCGCTTCAACATTCCTTGATACATCTCGTCGAAGCGGGTCATAGGGATATCTATTATACCCGCGGCAAGGAGGTGCGCGACATGCTACATTTGCCCCATGACCATCGACTATCCATACCTCCCGACCGGCCGCATCATCAAATACGTGGATGTGCATAATCCATACATGATGGAAGCGCGCGAACACGCCCGAAAGAACTCATTGGACGATACGGTAAAAACGGGTTCCATCGTCGTCAAAAATGGAGAAATAATCGGCCGCGGAGCCAACGGAAGCAACTATCATACCGAACACGGCTGTGAACGCGTAAAGCGCGGGATACCCACGGGGCACGGGTATGAACTCTGTGAGGGTTGCAGCCCGAAGAATCACAGCGAGCCGCGCGCCATCGCCGACGCGCTCAAAAACGGGCACGAAACCATCGGTGCCGACCTCTACCTCTGGGGTCATTGGTGGGCGTGCGAGCCTTGCTGGAGAGCCATCATTGAGGCGGGCATTGAGAATGTATATCTGCTCAAAGACAGCGAAAAGCTGTTCAACAAGGCGCACCCGGACAATGTTATCGGTAAGCAGTTTGCCAGGGTAGAATGAAACATGCGCGGGAAATTCATCGTGTTTGAAGGCGGCGACGGCTCGGGTAAATCGACGTTCGTCGAACGCCTCAAGAAACAATTCCCCGACTTTGTATACACGCAAGACCCCGGCGGTACCCAGCTCGGCGAGCAAATACGCGAGCTTCTCATGTCAGAGAAAACGAGCGGCATTGACGTTCGCGCGGAGCTCCTCCTCTTCCTCGCGTCGCGCGCACAGATGGTCGCTGAAGTAATCCGCCCTGCGCTCGAAAGCGGTAAAACCGTCATCGCCAACCGTTTCGCGCTCTCTTCTATCGCCTATCAGGTGTACGGCAGGCAGCGCCCCGAGCTCCTGCCGCTCTATCGCTCTGTTTCCGACGTCATTCTCGAAGGGGTCATGCCCGATGCCACCATCCTGCTCGACGTCTCGCCCGAAATCGGCCTCGCACGCGCCCACTCGCGCCCCGAAGAACTCTCGCGTTTCGACCTCGAAGCACTCGCCTTCCATAAGCGCGTACGGGAGGGATACGCGAAACACATCTCCGAGTTCGGAAAGCCCTTCATCATCGACGCCGACAGGCCGCTCGAGGAGGTATGGCGAAATATTGAAGAGACGATACAATCGGTCGTATCAACTAAGCCTATGATTTAGTTACCCGACATATCATTACTCTTTTCATTTCATCATCATGGATCAATACAAGCGCATAAAAAAACAGGACCCGCAGATATATAAAGCCATCGCAGGCGAATGGGAACGGCAGGCCGACGGGCTTGAGCTCATCCCCTCGGAAAACTACACCTCCCCCGCGGTGATGGAGGCGATGGGCAGCATCCTCACCAACAAATACTCCGAAGGGTACCCGAACCGGCGCTACTACGGGGGCAATGAATTCATCGATCAGATTGAAACGGAAGCTATCCAGCGCACCAAGAAGATTTTTGGCGTCCCCTTCGCCAACGTCCAGCCCTATTCCGGAAGTCCCGCGAATCTCGCCGTATACGTGGCGATATGCAAACCGGGCGACACGGTGATGGGACTCAATCTCCCCGACGGCGGGCACCTGACGCACGGATGGAAATATTCCGCGACCGCGCTCTTCTATAAGAGCGTCCCCTACCATGTGAAGGATGACGGGCGCATCGATATGGAAGAGGTGAGGAAACTCGCACACGAACATAAGCCGAAGTTGATCTGGGTCGGCGCGACCGCGTATCCGTACCTGTACGACTACAAAGCGTTCATAGAGATTGCCGACGAGGTCGGCGCATTCGTCGCCGCCGACATCGCGCACGTCGCGGGCCTTATCGTCGCAGGCGCGCATCCGAGTCCGGCCGCGCACGCACACATCATTACGACAACCACGCACAAAACGCTTCGTGGCCCACGCGGCGGCATCATCATGACGACAGCGCGTGGCATCACGAAGGACGCCGAGCTTGCCCAGCGCATAGACAAAGCGATCATACCGGGTCTCCAGGGTGGACCTCACAACCACCAGACAGCGGCAATCGCCATTGCGCTCAAGGAAGCCGCGACACCGGCATTTAAAGCGTACGGCAAGCAAATCGTAAAGAACGCGAAGGCTCTCGCGGAAAGTCTGAAGAAAAATGGCATGAAGCTCGTTTCCGGCGGCACCGAAAATCACCTCTTGCTCCTTGACCTCGTACCGGTCTTCGGCCCCGGCGGCGGACACTTCGCGAGTGATGCACTTGAGATCGCCGGGATGACCGCGAACAAGAACACGATTCCCAAAGACCCCGGATCCGCCTTCTATCCTAGCGGGGTCCGCTTGGGCACGCCTGCACTTACTACTCGCGGCATGAAAGAAGCAGAGATGAAAAAAGTCGGTGAATGGATCGCGCGTGCGATCCGAGAAGCGAGCCAGTATCGCCTTCCCGCCGACACGAAGGACCGCCCCGCGTACCTCGCGAAAGCCAAGGAGGAGCTCAAACGAAATGGGAACCTCAAGAAGATACGGCAGGAAGTCCGTACATTCTGCAAGAAATACCCCCTGCCACATCTCGCGCGCGCATAGGGATTACCTGCCGGAGCCTGTACAATGCCCTAAATGCCCGACCTGAATCTGACTTCTCTCATACAGTTCGTCGGCTACCCCGGCCTTTTTACCGCGGTCTTTCTCGAATCGGGGGTCTTCTTCGGATTTTTCCTTCCCGGCGCATCAATGCTCTTTACGGCGGGCCTGCTAGCCTCTCAAGATGTTTTTAATATATGGATACTCATTCCGCTCCTTACCGTCGCCGCTATCTTGGGCGATAACGCCGGATATTGGTTCGGCGCCAAGGTCGGTTACCGGCTCTTTTTGCGCCCTGATTCCCGATTCTTCAAGCAGGCACACCTCAAACGCGCAAAAGAATTTTATGACCGGCACGGCTTCCTTGCGATAGTGCTTGCGCGGTTCATCCCTATCATCCGCACATTCGCGCCCATCGTAGCCGGCGTCGTGCACATGCGATACCGCATGTTCGTCTTCTACAACATCGTCGGCGCGCTTGCCTGGGCATCGGGCGTTACCTTCCTCGGATTTTATCTGGGAGAGAAAATCCCTGGCATTGAAACGTACCTGACCCCTATCATCACCGCCATCGTCATCGTGACCTGCATCCCGCTCGCGCGGGAATACTTCCGAAAAAGAGAATCTAGCTCCCCTGCTTGAGCAGAGCGATACCTCCCATAAGCCCGCCGTTGTCCCCGAGCTCGGCCATTTTTATACCCGGTTTCGCATTTGTCGTCAGAAGTTTATACAGTGACTCCTGCACGCGTGGAATGGGAACCGGATTGACGCCGACTATCATTGAGCCGCCGAGGACAATGGTATCGGGCGACCACCGTTCGATGAGGACAAGGAGTCCTTCCGCAAGAAGGTCCGCGAGCTTGTTGCGCTCTTCAAGTGAATCGAGGTCTTTCGGATGAATGCCGAACTTCTTTGTGACCGCCGTCCCCGAAATAAGATCCTCGAGGTCGGTGCCGCGGATTTTGATGCCGGCGACGCCTCCCTCGGCCGCGATTTTCCCGTTAACTATCCAGCCGCCTCCCACACCCGTCGAGACGGTCACATATGCGAGCGATTTGGCGCCTCTGCCCGCTCCCGCAGTCGCCTCTCCGAGACCGGCAAGCGCTGCATCGTTCACTACCTGCGCTGGCACACCGAAAGCTTCCGTGAGTTCCTGCACGATATTCGTCCCCTCCCAAGCGCGCAGATTACGCGCGTCTGATAGCACTCCCGCCCCGCTCACACTTCCCGAAATACAACCGGAAACTGCTGCGATCTTTTCGCCGCCCGCGCATTCATGCGCGAGTGCTATGAACTGTGCGATTCCTTCCTTTGGGTCTTGTGGTGTCCTCACTTTCTTAATGTCCCCTAACACATCCCCCTGGACCGCCGCGACACGCATATTGGTCCCTCCAATATCCATTACGATGTACATGGTTAGAAATATTACCCTTCTGCGACGGCGATACCGCCGAAGTCGGTTTTCAGTACTTCTTTATAGTGCTTGTTCGGCACTAGCGTCGGTACGCCCCCCTTATCGACAACATAATATGCAAAGCCGCGCATTTGTTTGACCATTTCATAATCCGCGTGACCGGGCATCGAGGCGGAATCTCCCGCGCCTTCTACAGGACTGTCGTCTACCATGACCATCCACACTGGGCCTGTGTTCACAATGAGGTGTCCGTACCCGGGCGGCATATAGACGGAATCGCCCGGCTTGACCCGTATCGCCTTGAATTCCTCTACTCTGTCAGGCTGCGGCGCACCGTTCTCTTCAACAAGTTTCTGTTGGAGTACAACACCCTCTCCCGCCGAAAACCAGTATGTTTCATCGAGATTCCCGACGTGATAATGTCCGTAGGTTTTAAAATATTCGCCACCAACGGTGCCCGTCTCGAGGACTGTAATATTCCGCTTCTTCGAACCGCCGCGGATCATGTAGTAGTGAATGGCGGGCCCCTGCGCATCGGGGGTCATCAGCACTTCCTTCATCTTCTCGTGGGTACGGGCGGCGTATGGTTCAAATGCCATAGTGGCGTCATTGTATCACGGGCAATATAATCAACATGAGAACGCTGAATATGGTAATCTCTATGCATGAAATGCCCCGCTGTTGCCATATTCGACCTCGATGACACCTTGGCCGAGAGTTTCCGGACCCCGCCCCCCGAGATACTCGAAGGGCTGCAAAAACTTCTCGAGCTCATGCCGGTCGCTATTATGACGGGTACGGGTTTCCAAAAAATAGAAGATCGCTTCCTCCCTGTGCTTACCGCGCATCCGCGCTCTGACCGCCTCTACATATTCCCCGCGAGTTCGGGGCAAGCGTACATCCGGAAAAACGGGTCGTGGGAACAGGTCTATGATCTTGCGCTTACCGAGAGTGAGCGCGCTCACATCAAAGCAGTAGTGACGGAGACGGTGAACGCCTCCGAATTACGGGATACCCCTCACTACGGAGACCAGATAGTAGAC
>CAZQGK010000011.1:0-5453 GCA_964592945.1 uncultured Candidatus Saccharibacteria bacterium | reverse complement strand
GAGCACAAGTTGCTTACACGCACGTCGGCGTTGATGCGTCGAAAGATGTAAAGGATTCGTGGGACACGGACGGGTCAAAACGCCGCAGTCTCTGGAATACGCTCAAACAAAAACTCCCCGAGTTCGAGATACTGATGGGCGGCGCGACCACCATCGACATCACGCGCAAAGGCATCAACAAATCCTACGGCGTGAAGTGGCTTTCAGAAAGACTTTCCATTCCGCCCGCCGAAATGCTCTATGTGGGCGATGCACTGTACCCGGGCGGCAACGACGCGGTGGTCATTCCGACTGGCATTCAGACTCTTTCCGTCTCCGGCCCCGACGAGACAAAGGTCATCATCAAAGAGATTCTCGCGGCGTGTAGCGCATGAGATGCCTCACTCGGTAGGTGTCGCCGAATAGAGGTCTTTGGCGGCCTTCCAGAATTCCGGATGTCCCTGTTTCTCTTTCATGTAGTACCACCACTCCACGCCCCAGAGGTATTGGGTCCCGAACGAGGTCTGCCGCGCATAGGTGACTATCTCGTCAAACTTATCGATATCCATGCGTGAGAGTTGCGTCTCGATGGGAGCATCGGCGGTCGGCCCGGTAAGCCACGGCTCTAAAGAGAGCTCGATGAGGAATGTCGGTTTCGGTCCGTACAAAAACTCCACTGCCCTTTCCTTCATCCGGTACACGAGTGCGGGAAGTCTCGTCTTGAATTGTCCAAGCTCCGGATTCCAAAAATACATGTAGAGGCTGGTGCCGAACGCGTCCCCGTTCTTGTAGGGGGCCATCCATGTTCCCAAATTGCCGCTGTCGGTCACGAGTACGGGGCGCGTGTCGAGCGAACGCACGAGGGCGATTTCTTCCAGAAGGAATGTCTCATCCAGCTCACCGCAGTGGTCGTATGCGAACGCTTTCAAGTACGGTTCGTTCTCGACCTGCCAGTAGGTTACCGCCGGGTTGTCTTTGTAGCGCTTTACGACCGCAGTGATGTACGCGCGCAATTCTGTCTTCTGTTCCTCCCACGAAAGGGACCGTGCCCAATCGGGAATGTGGCACTCGGGCCAGCGCGGGAGGCGGCGCCCCACCGCAAGGATGACGTGCGCATCGCGTGCTTTTGCCGCACCTATCTCAAAATCGAGGTCACTCCAATCGTAGCGGCCTTTTTCCGGTTCCACTTTTTGCCAATACGCGGGAATGCGGATATCACGGACCTTCAGGTCGTCGAGCGTCGCGAGATACACCTCCTTCCAATCAAGACCGAGTTGTTCGGCCTGTAATGTGCTGAATGTCAGGCCGTAGGTGACGTGCTCAGGTACAGGGCGCAATGAGAAAGATAGATACGCCACTGCGAGGACTGCGATGACGGAGAACGTTATCCACGCCAAACGGGTCATACAACGAACAGCGCGGCGATGCCCGCCACGACACAGAGAATGCCGTACACCTGATGCGGAAATTGATGCGGATGGACCTCGCCTTTGAAGACCGACGGGAACCACCGGGCACTGAAATAAGCGAACGAGAGAAGAAATACGAATTGAAGGCCCGCCATCGCATTCACGATGGTGACACTTCCGAGATGGATGGCGAGAAGCGTGAGGAATGCGGCAACGCCTCCAAGGGTCTTATTCGATACGACCAGCCACTTCATGCCGTGCGAAGAGGTGCGGTATCCGTGGAATATCGCGCGCCTGTTCGCGGGTATAGCGAGGAGGAATAGCGCACCGACGACATTCGTCATTCGCGACCAAAAGAACCCGTCGATAAAGCTCGTCTCCAGAAAAATGAGCTTGATGAGAATGGCTGACGCACCGAAAAATATCCCGGACGCGACTACAAGCCCCAGCGACTTCCCGGTAAACTTGAAGTGCGAGATGAGTACCGTGCCGATGACAAGGAGAATGAACGCCGGGATGAACGCGCGCGGAAGGTCCTGGTCGAGAAATACATAGGCGAGATGCGCGGCCACGACGGCGGATACCGCTCCCACGATCGGAATCGCGTCCGAGGCGTTGCCGCGCTTGAGCGCGGTGTAGAGGAAGAGAACGGACAATATGAACGTTACCGACGCAAGCATGGAGAGCGCAAGAACGTTGAAAGACGGGATGGATATGACGCCGAACGGCACGAGGACGAGGACGAAGCCGGAAAGAATGCTTATGTAGAAAGCGTAGACGGCGGGCCGCCCAAGATGGGCGTGGCTCACGAGGACGTACTTGTCCACAAGAACAATCCCAGCCGAAATGAGCTGGGCAAGTGCCGCAAGCGCTATCCACAAGATCATCTCGTTAGTCTACCAGAGCATTCCGCTCGATTATCTGCTTATACACGTATGCGCTCGGCCGGATAGTGCGCTCGAGTGTATCGTAATTCACCTCGACGAGCCCGAATCGTTTCGTAAACCCGTGTGCCCATTCATAGTTGTCCAAGAGCGACCAGTACATATAGCCACGCACATCGGCACCACCCTCTATCGCCGCGTGCATGCATCGCACGAGGCGCTTTATGTAGTCCGCACGGATGCGGTCCGCCGCATCGGCCACGCCGGCCTCGCTCACCCAAAGCGGCTTGCCGTAACGTTTGAGCATGAGCAGCGCCTCGCAGAGACCTTCCGGATAGACGTCCCATCCCATATCGGTCTTGTCGTAGGTGCGCGTATCGCCGAATTTTTTGTGGAGGTAATAATTGACCCCGATGGAATCGCATTTGCGATAGACACGGCAGAGGAAACTGTGGGTCCAGTGCCGGTTCATGATAGCGGCCAATATCTTATTGAACGGATTTCCGTTCGCATGAAAAAGAATTACTTGATGCACCAGCCCTATCTCAAGACCGAACGCGGCCGTTTTCATCGCATCATAGGCGGCATTGTGCGCCCGGGCGAGCTGCCTGAGTACCCGGAAGTAACGCGCGATATTGCCCCAACGCACCTGTTGCTCTCCGAGGTCCCGGTGTCCCGGAACCGACTGCAGGAGTCCCATCCCCGGCCACTTCTGAAAAGGCGGCCAGCTGCCGCGGCGCCATCCGTTGGAAGCATAGACGCCGGGCTCATTCATCGTGGCGAAGTGGCGGCAGTCATTTCCGAACTTTTGCGCGATGTATTTGCAGTACCGCGCAAATATTTGCGGCGCATCGGGATGTTCGAATCCCCCCTTGTCGGCGAACCACTGCGGTAGCGTAAAGTGCCACAGCGTGATGAACGGCTTCAGGCGGCGGGCGCGGAGCGCCATGACGACTTGCCGGTAATGTTCGACTTCACCCTCGTCAAATTTCCCTTCCTCCGGCTCGATGCGCGACCACTCGATAGAAATTCGATGACAGTTGTGCCCGAGTGATTTTGCGATATCAAAATCTTGCTCGTACCGGGTGTAATGCTCACAGGCACGGCCGCACGGCGGCACCTTTCCTTCCCGCGCCGCTTTTGCCCAGTCGTTATTTTCAATGCCGCCTTCTACTTGGTACGAGGCAGTCGCCGCACCCCAAAGGAATCCTTCGGGAAACTTCTTTTCAGCCATTGCGCTATTCTATCAGACGCAGAGCCCGTACTATTCCGTACCTATCGCGGCAAGACCGTGACTACCGTGGAGCAGCTGCCTGTGCCGCCCGGACCCGAGAGATTGAGAACGAATGTTCTGCTGCGTGTCATGCCATCGAATTGCCACGAGCCGCTCGCACTGACTGTTCCGAGCTCGGTCAAATCGCTCCACTCCGCCCCTTGAGACGTCCAACGAAGTACCGTGGAGCCGCCGGATGCAACTGTAGACGGACTTGATGAGATGGAACACGTGGGACGTGCCGAGGGCCTCGTCTGCGGCGCGACGCCCTGCACGAGAGGCTGCGCTATGGAGCCGACGCCCGGCAGCGCCTGCACGTACCAGGGGCTCGGTGGAGGCGGAGGAGGCGGGTCGTAATAGTATTCGTCCCAGGTATCGTAATAGGAGACGTCGTCTGAAGGATAGTAGTACGGATTGTAGGTGGTTCCGTAGTCGTAATAATCATAATAGTTGTAGTAATCGTAATCGTCCCACGGCGTGTAAAACATGCCCGGCTGATCGTTCACAACATAGTCGGGATACACTTCATCGAATACCACCGGATATCCGTCCTCGTCGTATACGAGATACGCAGCGCCCGCTTGAGTGGCCGGGTGTAGGACGAGCCGGGAACGCTCAAGCGCCGGGCCACTCACAATGATAAGAGCGGCGACGAGTGTGATGGCACCAAGCGTGAGTATGCTACGCATGTGCCCTTATGATAGGACGTATTTCGCGCGGCGCAAATAAGACGGGTGCAAAACGCCACGAGACCACGAGCCCGAACATTGTCATGACGGTTAATGAGTGGTATAATCTCGCGCGGCAAGCACAAATCACCGCTTGCGGCTTCTCAGCGGGAGAATTCGCTCATGGCAAAACGCCAAAAACCTTCGGCCTACGTGCCGAATGATGCGTGGTTTTCGCTCTACTTCGAGAGCGGGAGGCTGAACATATCCGTGCGCATCCCGCCGTCGCTCATGGGCAAGCGCAGGCGGTTCGCATCGGACGAAGCCTACATCGCCGCCATCCAACAATGTTGGCGATAAAGGCAACGGCGCTCCGGCGTCTCAGAGGACCGCGTTCCGGCGCGGTCTTCAGCTTTTTGTACTGATGTAACTACTTCTACACTCGATTACAGCGAACACAACGCGAATGCCTGCACGACCATTTGAGCGCCGGCTGCGAGAGTTGCACGCACCGTTCCCACCGCAGTCCATGTGGTCGTGTCACTTGGATACGACGACGAAAGAATCACGCTGCCGTTTGAGGTCCCCGATGAGTTCGTAACGCTGGCCCCGCCACCGAGCAATACTCCCGTCGGACACGTCGCGGTCGCCGTGACTTGGCTACCGCCGCCAACTCCGGACGCGGAAGAAACCGGCGTACCTGCAACACGGCTCGCGCCGCTCTGACCTGCGGCCCCCTGCTCGCCCCTCTGCCCCTGCGGGCCTTCCGGACCGGCCGGGCCGATGGGACCCGTATCACCTTTGTCGCCCTTGTCTCCTTTGTCTCCTTTGTCTCCTTTTGGACCCTGAGGCCCGACGGGGCCTGCGGGCCCTTGTTCACCGCGGCTCACATCCAATCGTATAAGCCTTTCGTTGCCTCTACATTCTGTCCTCCGGAATCCATCCCCTACGACAAATACGACCCCGCTCTTTTGGACGCATAACGTCAGCTGTTGTACTGCGCTCGCACTCACCCATTGCGCTGCAAAAAGAAAAGCGCTCATCATCACAACGGCGCCTACGACCGCAAGACCCGTCGCCCGTGAAATATTTTTCATCACAATATATCCGCTTTAAAGATAATTCGTGAATTGTAAATCAGCGGCACGCCCGCGCGAGGGATACGTGTGTATAACGCGCGTTACCGCTCTATTGATTGAGCCCCGGCAGAGTATCCGCCAACACCGGTTCAGTGAATACC
>CAZQGK010000010.1:0-12944 GCA_964592945.1 uncultured Candidatus Saccharibacteria bacterium | reverse complement strand
CGCGTATTGAGGTGACTCCGTCGGGAACCGTAAATGTATGCGGGCCGGGCGCAGTAAAGAGTCGATATGATGTAGAGCAAGAAGGAGGCGGTGGAGGCGGTGGAGCACCGTCGGTCCACGTGATGGTGACGCCGCCGTCAGCGCCCGAATCGCCGGGCTGGCTCGAATATGTGCTGCCGCAACCTCCTGGCTCATTATTCGCGCAACCGGCGCCCCCGCCGCCGCCGCCGTTTCCGGAAATGGCTTGTCGGTTTGCACCGATTGACGCTGCTTCCCAACCGACACCGATAGTTACGGTGACGGACGTACCGGGAGCCAAATCGCCCACTTGGTATGTCTTCGCAGCTCTCCCCCCGCTCGCTCCATAACTGCCGCCGCTCGAGTTGACGCCCGCATGCTCACCGTTTGAATCTTGGGCACCTCTACCGCCCGCACCGCCTGATGCTCCGCCCCCCGTCACATTAGTATCGCCACCGGAAGCGGTTCCTGCGCCGGAATCAGTAAAGTTACCTCTGTTTGGAACCGCAGCGACACCCGAAGACTCACGCTGCGAACAGGCGAGTACTGGTGTCGAACCTTTACCACTCACTGAAGGACCGCCCGAATACGGATTGGTGACTCCGCCGCCGCATCCGCCCAGACCGCCTCGCGCAACGACAGTGCCGAAGGAGACGTCACCCGCTTTGCCGCCGTTGCCGCCCGGCCATGTGTCGGCTCCCATCGCTCCACCGCCACCTCCACCGCCTCCGCCTTTCACCGTGACCGTCAGCGAACCCGTGTATTCGGGAACGGTGAATGTGTACGTGCCGGGGGTGGTGTACGTCTTTGTGCCCGCAAGTGCGAGCGCGGGAAACAGAAGCGCAAGGAACGGAAGTGTGAGTGTGAGTTTTAATGTGCGCATAGTTATTTATAGTGAGCTTGCTTGTGATGAGTTTATCGAATCATCGAACTATTGAACGGTGACGGTGCCCTCGGTGGTACCGCCGGAGAAGGTGAAGGTGCCTGCTTTGGTGAACGTGTATTCGAAATATTCGGCGTGGTCTAGTGTGTGCTCTCCGGAGAGTGTGAGCTGTAGGGTGGCGTTTGAGTTGTTGGTGAAGCGGACGATCTCTCCCCTCTGTACCGTGAGGGTGGCGGGGGCAAAGCCATTGGCTGTGTACGAGACGAGGTATTGGAAGCCCTGTTGTGCGGTCACGTAGTCTTGGGGTGTGGGGGGCGGGGCGTCCTCAGGGAACGTGACCAGCTCGGAGAGGTCCGCGGCCGGGGTTGGTACAGCGTATGATGTGGGTGCGAGGAAACTCAGACGGAAGACGGATGCAAGAATGATGAGGATGACGACAAGGAGCGCCAGCCAGAGGAAGTAACGGTGCGTGGGATGCGCCTGAGGCATTGCTCAAAGTATACGGCACGAAAAGACCCGCCGCCCTTTGTGGGGCGGCGGGGTGTGGACACATGTCACACTACTCCAGCTGTGGGTCTATGGCTTGCGTAAAGCTCGACAGTTCTGCAGCACCCGGTATGAGTGTCTTTCCCGTGATGAAACCGGGGGTTCCGTTGATGCCGAAAGCGGTCCCCTCTGCCCGGTCGGCATCCATCTTCTTTTGGTATTCCGCTTTATTCGCCGCGACATCAGCTTTCACCTTGTTCGCGTCCATGCCGGGGATTTTCTTGATGAGCGCTACGATGCTCGCCTCGTCTCCGAAACCTCCGTGCTCTTCGTCCTGCGCACGGAACATCGCCTCGTGCCATTCGTAAAACTTATCAGGATACAGCTTCCATACGGCGTTCTTGTACAAGGCGGCGGTCGTCGAATCCGGTCCGAGGAACGCATAATCCTTGAATACAATCTTGAGCTTGCCTGTGTTCACGTAGTCCTTTATAAGGGTCGGTAGTGCCGGCTCTATCGGTATTTGCGGTATGCCCCCCACATCAACGGCCTTGCAGTACGGGCACTGATAATCAAACCAGTATGCGAGCACGACCTTGGCATCCGCCTTGCCGATGAATGGAGCGCCCTCGGTCTTCACATCTTTGATGTCAACGTTCGCGGTCGGCTGAGCACCCTGCCCCGGCGAGCCGCCCTTCGAGAGGCCGAGGTAGAGGCCGCCGCCGACGATAGCGCCCGCGATGATGATAGAAACCGGAATAAAAAGCTTTGAATAATCTTGCGGTCCTGTTGTTGATTCCATAATGTTCCCCATTCTACACTATCCCCGGAACTTGCAACCGCGAGCTACTTCTTCACGCCCTGCAACACCTTCCAGATATCCGGGTCCTGCCCGCCGTCGAGCTTAAATATGGAAATGCCGCGCACGCCAAGCTTTTTGGCAAGGGTTATTTTCTGCTGTAGCGATTGTGCGTCCGGCCAGTCGACGAGACGGAAATCAAGATGCGAATTGTACGTGTCGGCGTATGCCGTCGCGGCAAGCATGGCGAGCGGCGCCGACGTGGGGCCGAGCGAGACGGGGGTCGTGCTCGTCGGAGCGTTCGCGGTATACGTGAAGTACATCTCGCCTGCGCTATTGCGCTGCGGCGTGATTCCGTATTGAGCCGCCGTGGTGGAAGCGTATCCGGGGTTGAACGGCCACAAAAGTTTGTAGACATATTCTTTGCCCGCGTAAGCGGTGACGGAATATTCGTAGCCGTACGTCGGGACGCCTATCAATATCTTGTTCTTGGAAATGTCCTTCATCGCGAGGCGGATGGTTTTCTCCACCCACGCCGGGTCGGCGACCGGCGCATAGAGCTGTGAAGAAGATGCCGCCGTGGCAGCAAGCTTTTGGTCGATGCCCTGCTGATCGTACGCCATGATGCGCACTCTGTCGCAATATTTATTTATTTGTTTCAGGTCGTTGGCATATATACCGGCATCCTTCGGCGGCGTCGCGCCGTAGTACCTGTCGGCAAGGGGCGTGCGGGATTCGATGGTACACATGAGCATGGAACTTTTCGGCAACCGCAGTACAAGTCCGCGGAGGAATGCCGAGAAATAATCTTTGTCCTTCGCATACTTACCTTCAAAATCGATATCGACACCGTCAAAATTATTATCCTTCACGAGTTTCGTAATGCGGTCTTCGAGAGCTATACGCGATTTTTGGTTGCTTAGCAACTTGTGTAACAGCTCGCCGTTACTCGTCATGATGGTCGGAATGACACGGACCTTTTTCTCTTTTGCGGCGGCGATAAACGAGAGCCACGGTTCTGAATCCAAGCCGCCGTTGTCGCGCAGAGTACCGTCGGCGCGAATGGTATAGACGAACGGGTTTACTTCGGTCAACACATCGAGATGCGGCAATGTGTCGGCAGTGCCGGTCGCCGTGCGCCAGTACGGTATCCATCCGGTAACCTCGAATTTGGTCGCTGTGGCAGCGGAGACCGAGAGCGGAAGGGTGAATATAAGCGCGCACAGAAAAGCCAGCGGATATCTCATACTTCTATGACGTATCAGTGTAACAAAAGTTACGACCGCGCGCTCAATACCACGTCTCTTCGCCGTTGCCGGAAAGAGGAATGGTAGGTCCGAGATATTTTGGCTGGCGGTCAGTGAACACGTTTACAATTGCTTTGATGGATGCCGGTATCTCGCGAATGTAGTCATAGGGAGAATGTTCCCCGCCTTCCGCAACAACGCCGTGCGCATCGAGTCCGAGGCGCCGCGCTATCCAGAGCGCGCGGGGCAAATGGAAGTCCTGCGTTACGATCGTGAGCGAGTGCACAAGAAAGACATCGCGCGCACGATACATACTGCTGTACGTGTCGAATCCCGCATGGTCGAGAAAGATATCTTGTGTCGGGATGCCTGCGTCGAGTAGATATTTGCGCACGGGGGTAACCTCGTCATACGTGAGCGCGCCATTATCCCCCGTCACGAGGATCTTTCCGACTTTGCCGGCCTTATAGAGTGCGGTCGCTGTGTCTGCACGCTCGGCCAAGACCGGAGAAGGCTTGCCGCGAACGACCGATGCGCCCAAGACGAGCGCGACATCCGTGTGCGGCACATGTTCGATGGACGAGGCGACAAAAGGTCCGATGTTAAAACGTATTGCGATAGGTACGATCATCGCAAGCGCAAGTAGTGCGAGCGCAGCCACAATTCCCAGAAGATAGAAGTGGCGGATGAAGTGCATACGGGCTTAGTATGCCCGTTTACACATGTCTTGGCGAGTATTATTGGACCTGGAACTGCAGCGTCTGGCTCGTGCCTTGGCTGTTAGTCACGTGGATTGGGTACGAGCCCGGCGTCACCTGTTGTATGTATTGCGTGCAGACGGTGATGTATGTGTTCACATCGCACGGAGAGACCGAGTACGGAATGGTGTAGTAGATGGTCGTCCCATTCTGTGAGGGAACATTACGCATGCCGCCGACACCGAAGTGCACGGTATTGTCGAACGTGCTGAATCCGCTGCCATGCAAGACCACCTGTGTCCCGACGTGTCCGTACGACGGCGAGAGGTACGAGAGCGTCACATTGCCGTACGTGCCGGAACCAACCGTGACCGTCGCGGTCGAGATGTTTTGCTGACCGCTTGAATTGCTCGCCGTGAACGTGATCGTATACGTGCCAGCCTGGTTGTACGCGTGCGTGAAGGTAAACGTTTGCGTCCCTTGTATGTATTGGCTCTGTGGAGCTGCGGCACTGTAGCTGTAGTACATCTCGTCACCCCAGCGGACGGAAAGTGTCGTGTAGCTGTACGAAGGCGCTGTGACGGTTACGGTCCAGACACCGGCGCTTCCGATAGCAAGTGTGTTCGGTCCTGAGACACTCGTGATCTGCGGTGTACCGTACGAACCCGCTGAGGTTACCGAGAACGGTACGCTGTTGCTTGTGTAGCCCGCGAAATTCGAGACCGACACGTTGTACGTACCGACGGTAACGACCTGTGAGGAGGGGCCCGTGAGCTGCGATGGTACGGTGAACGAGAGTGTGCGGCCGTCGTACGAGCTGACGCCCGTGATGACGCCGCCGCCGAAGCGCACGGTGTTCCCCGTCGGACTGAATCCGGAACCGTTCACCGTAACCACGGTGCCGACTGCGCCGGAATTCGGACTGAGATTCGCGATGTAGGGAGCGTTCATGTTCGGCGGGCAGTATGTCGTGTTGTACGAGCCGTAGGTGTACGGGTAATTGCAGCCCGAGTAACTCGCGATGACGTTGAACGTGAGCGTGTTGCTCGTACCGCGCGAATTCGTTACATAGACTCCGACGCCGCCCGGATTGATGCCCCATGGGATGGTCACGCTGAGCGATGTGCCGTTCTGCGACGGAACGTTCGCGACCGGCTGGCTGCCGAAGTAGACGGTGTTGTTGAAGTAATCGAGATTCGTTCCGTAGACGGTGATGCTCGTCCCCCGCTCGCCGGAAACCGGTGTGATGGAGGTCAGTGAGACGCCGTAGTTGTAATTGTAGTTATTGTTGTAGTTGTAATTGTACGGATTGTATGTGCTGTACTGATTGAACGCGTTGCAGGTGTACGGATACGTGTAGTAACAATTCGTGCTGTTGTAATTGTTGTAGTCGGTAAAGGGTGCGGTCGTGTACGGATTCGTATTGTAGTTGTACAGAGAACCACCGCAACTTACGCGCGTAATCGCAGCGCGGGTAGCCGAGTCGGCGACTCCCGTTGTGGGCAGATTCTGCTCCATCTGGAAATTGCGGACTGCGGTCAACGTCGCCGTTCGGAAATTGCCCGTTATCATCCAGCTGCCGCCGCCGGGATAGTTGCGGCTGACGAGGAACGTCTGAAGCTGCCTGACTTGGCTGCCTGTTGAACCATACGAGAGGTCGCTCACGAGATTTACACACGCGCCGCTGTAGGTCGGGGCGTAACTATAGGGAGGATAGAAGCTCTGTGCCGAGGCGATAGTGGCCCCGAAAAGGGTGGCTGCAACGACCCCGGAAGTGATGAATTTGCTGATATTCATAGGTAAAATATGGCTTAAAGCCTTGACGTTCTATTAATATTGAGGGCTAATACCGCCACTATGCAACAGGGCGGTTTTTTATGCAAGCCTTGCAATTATTCGCCGTCTACTGACTTCTTTTTGTCGGATCGAACGTCTTCCGGCCATTTTCCTTGCCCGCGATGCAATTTCTGCCAAAGACGTTGATACTCCCCGGGAGCGCGTTTGAATTTGTAATTTCCCGCATAAAAAGCGATGTGTTCCGGCGCATATTTTTCATCATTGATAACCAGTCCGGGAACTTTTACCCGCTCATATACCGGCACCATCTCAAATTTATCGATCCGTTCCAATTCCTTAGGCGTAAAACCGCACACCAGTCCCCCATTTAGAAAACGAGACGGCTTACCCGTTATGCTGGCGCGCGCATACAATCCGGCATGTGTGGATTCTTCGGTGAGTACGCCCTCATCAACGAGCGCTTGGATGTCGCCTCCAAGTTCGGAGTACCATTCACGCAATTGCTGCTCTGTGAGTACTCCAACGTCAACTCCCTCCATGCGAACGCCCCGCAGCATCACAATAGATTGAGGTATCATCGTCAGTTTGCTCGCCTCTTCAATACTCGTCGTCTCATAAATAGGAAAATTTGGTGTCCTCGTATTTAGGAGTTCGCGGAGTTTTGGCTGATCAAGGAGATACCCATATGCAAAGAGCGTACCTTTATTGTCCAGTGTCTCCGGCAGCTTTTTCGCCTCTTGTCCCTCCGGCATATCCGGCTTTTTCTCCAGCGGTTTTGGGCGAGGCACCCCTTCATTGTTCATTCCATTTATCGTACCGCGTTGCGCTCCACTGAACAAATGGCATGATGTAAGGGATGATTGGCTATGAATTCGAATTTATAGTCCACGAGGGAGACAGGCCCTTGTCGAAGGAAAAATTCCTTCAACTCCACAAAGAACTCCAGGCGGATGGTTGGAAGCCAAAACACGACCCCGACACGGGCGGGTTTACGGGCTCTACCAAAGACGGCATGTACGTCACCACGGACGACGGCGTGGGCGTCATGGAAATTAACATGCCGCCGACCGGCACGGTGCAGGAAAGCCATGAACGTTTATCATCGCTTTTGGATAAATTACAGGAGATATACCGCCGGCTCGGATGCAGCATAGTCGGGACGAGTGTGTATCCCGGAGAGTTCGATGTACTCAACCCGAAATGTCGGGAATACTGCTTGCATCCGGATTGCTGCGAGAAATCGATAATAAAATTAGTTCTCGCCCAGAGACTCAAAGAGAATCATCATTACTTTTTCCTCATCGCCGCGAATCATATTTGGCTTGACCTGCCGAAAAACGACGTTGCGACTTACCTACATACCTTCAACCGCCTTAGCCCCGTCATCTATGCCCTCTGCGCCAACGGACCTCTCTTCGGCAACAAAAAATCAGGCCTTCTGGATACCCGCGATGAAGTCTGGAAGCAGGGCTTCGCAAAAAGTCTTATCCCGCACGACAGTTCGATATTCGGGTACTATCAAAAAGAACCCGGTACGATTTTCGACTATTTCGATTTCCTGATGGATTCACCTCCGTATTTCCTGTTCCGCAACGGCGCCGGTTTCAAAGCGCAAGACGGCGGGACAACGATGCATGACGTGATTTATTCCGAGAAGACGCCCGCGACCTGGGGCAAAGGCGGAGATTTTGTCGCCACCCCGTCGCTCGAAGATATCTTCGAACTCCAGCACACCACCTTTCCCCATGCCCGTCTGAAATTTTTCCTCCGAGAGGGCCTCACAGTCGAAGAATTCAAGAACGCATACGCGTCCAAAGATGAACAAAAGTTCCTTGATTGCTTTGCGAAGTTTTGTCTCGAAGTACGCTCCGTGGGCGCACAGAAAAAAGGTGAACTTTCGGCGGCCCCCGCATTTCTGTTGGGGATCCAAGAAAATATAGAAAAAGCCCGCGAACTCGTCGACACCCGACCTTACAGTTTTTGGACCGAGCTGCACGCGAAGGTGCAGAAGGACGGCCTACAGGCAGACCACGAAGGTGTCTCCGTTGTCGACTTGGCACGTAGTGCGCTCGATATCGCGGAGGAAGGTTTGAGGAAAAGGGGCAAAGGAGAAGGGCAATTCCTTAAGCCTATCCGCGAGCGCATTGAGAAGAAGCAAAATCCCGCACAGGAGCTCCTCGCCGTTTGGGAAGAAGAAGGGATGGAAGGGGTCTACAAGGCTCGAGACTTTTAATTCTTCAATGATTGCAACTTTAGATGGTCGGTCAAAAGGAGGACACCGAGGACGAACGGCACGAGCGACGCGAGCTGCCAAACGGTCGGCTGTTGTGCGAGGACGACCCATGCTATGAGAAGCGTAAGGAACGGAACGACACTCTGGAGTGCGAGCGCCTTTGGGACGGAGATGCGGTGTATCCCTTCTATCCAAAATATCTTTGAGATGCCGAGAAGTAGGATTCCGTTAAAGAGAAGGAACGGAAGAGATATTTGTACTTGCGCGAGCCCGACACCTGGATGAAGGACGTATGCGAGCAAAAAGAGAAACGGGACAGAGAGAAGACTACGCATAAACATTATCGTATCGCTCGAGGCAATTGTGCGCGCACGTTGTTGGAAATAATTCCCCATCGGCGTAAAGAACGTCGCAGCGAGAATGAGGAGATCACCCATATGAAAATCGGTGAATCCCTGCGCGAGAACGATGACCGCACCGAGTACCATGAGCAACGCGCCAATAGCATGTGCGGGCGGGATCTTTTCCCCCCGGAATACGTGGAAGAAAACCGCCGCAGTGAAGACTTCAAAGAGAGCGATTATCGCAGCATTCCCCGGCGAAGTAGTCTCGAGCCCGACGAAGTACAGACCGTAAAACAAAATCCCGATAAAGAACGCGATGAGGAGTGCATATTTCCACAAGTGCGGATTTTTTAGCTCTCCCCATCGTTTTCGGTAGGAGACGATGACCGCAAAGGCGAGTGTGGCGAAAAGTGTACTCCAGGCGAGCGAATGCAAACTCGGTATCCAGGAATACGAGATTACCGTAACGACGGGAAAAAAGGCCCAGATGAAACCTGAAAGGCCTACCAATGACTCACCTTTCCGCTTCTCGGACAGTGCCATCGGGTCAGTATATCAACGCTAACGAGAGAAGCGGCGGGGGCCGCGTGAGGGACCGCGGGACGATGGACGTGACGAAGAAGACCGGCGCGGGCGACTACCGAATCCGGAGCCCCCTCTCGGCGTGTAGCCTCCCGGTTGTGGGCGACTGAATCTGCGCGGACGGTCGTCGTTTACGTACGGTTGGGCGGCGCGGGCAGGCGGAAGTGCCGGCAATGCCGAAATTGGAACGGTCTTTCGTATGAGGTGCTCGATGTCGCGTATCTCGCGCTTTTGATGCGGCTCGGCAAATGAAATGGCGTGTCCCTCGGCGCCGGCGCGGGCAGTGCGGCCGATGCGGTGCACGTAGTCGGCGGTGTCCATCGGCAAGTCGTAATTCAGCACGAGCTCTATCCCCTTCACGTCGATACCGCGCGAAGCGATGTCGGTGGCGACGAGCACACGATACTTACCATTTTTAAATCCTTCGAGCGCCTCGCGACGCTGCGAGAGTGAGCGGTTGCCGTGAATCTCGGCTGCCGTGTGGCCCATAGAGGCGATAGTGCGCATGATGCGCTTCGCGCCGTGCTTGGTGCGGGAGAATACGAGCGTGGAGCCCGCATAGTCACTGAGTATCTTTTCGAGCAGGCGCGCCTTGTCCTCTTTGCGCACGACGAAGAATTCCTGGCTGACCTTTTCAACGGTCGTGCCTGCGGGCGCGACTTCGATGCGAAGCGGCAGCTTCATATGCTGTGTCGCGAGTTGCATGATGTCTTTGGAAAGAGTCGCGGAAAAAAGCATGGTCTGACGCTCGGTCGGTGCCACGGCGATTATTTTCTTCACTTGCGGCCAGAAACCCATGTCGAGCATGCGGTCCGCCTCGTCGAGAACGAGCACCTCGACCATATCCAATTTGAGATTTCTTTGTTCGAGATGGTCGATGAGGCGGCCTGGAGTGGCGATGATGATGTGCGGGTCGCGGCGCAGTGAAGAGAGCTGCATACCCATCGAAGCGCCCCCTATGAATACGGTCGTCCGCAGGCCTAAGGGTCGCGCAACCTTCGCAAGTGTCTCCTCTACCTGGAGTGCGAGCTCGCGCGTCGGGACGAGGATGAGCCCGCGGCCCTCTCCCGCGGCAAGGCGTTGCAAAAGCGGGATTCCGAACGCGAGTGTCTTACCGGTCCCCGTCTGTGCGACGCCGACGACGTCCTTTCCTGATACCGCCTCGGGGATAGCGCGGTATTGAATGGGTGTCGGAGTGGTGAAATTGAGTTTTGCGAGTATGTCTAAAATGTTCGGGGAAATGCCGAGACCATTGAACGTATGCCCGGACGCGGGCGGAGTAGGTGTGGGAGTCATTGAAATATACCTAAGCAGCGTGAATTAAGCACTGAGAATACCACGAGAATCGCCTAAAAGCAAGGAATTATCGGGTCTCGATGGTCACTCGGAGTGGCGGGTCCGTCTGCTATTGCAGACAACTTTGCGCCTTAAGGAAATCAATCGGCGTTGGAGAATCCCCGTTCTTGATCTGCAACGTTCTCTCTTTGCCGAGTTTTATCTCAAAACATGCGACCATCGCGGGAGTAATAGTAGAAGGCAGTTTGGCCGGGTCCACGCCGATTGCCTGAAGTGCTTTCTCCTGTGAAGCAGAGAGCAGCGGGTTCTTGTCTGTCGTGCCGCCCGTAGTGCCTGTTGATTTGGAAGGATCAATTGCGGTATTCGCCAAAAACGTTCTGACTCCAAAGGTATCACTGACAAATAAATATCCCAGAACAATAAGGATTAAAAAGAAAATGACTCCTAGAAATACAAAGAATGCATTGAGGAACGCTTTCATACCGAGACTCTACCACAAATAACGATTGCGCATCGTATATGCCGCTGCACGCTATCGATGAAGTTTGCTTGAACGTTACTCAAACCGTATCTGGAAGTTGTACATTCCCATCGAGCAGAGGCCTTGCATCGTGCCTTGCGCCTGCTCAGCAGTAATGGCGATTTCTTCCGTACCAGACGGCGTGAGAAATTTCTGATACGAAAGCTTCGGGATGACCAGGCTTGCCGAACAGTCGAACGTGCCTCTCGTCTTTACTCTCAGTGTGGTCGGCACGCCCGCTTTGGCCGTGATGACACGCGGCGAATACCCGCCCTTCGCGGCAATATCGATTATCTGAACCCCATTTTCTATCGTTGCAACGCCGGTCTCCTTAATCGAAGAGCCGCTTGCCAACCAAATGGCTCCGACGATTATCAAAAAACTTACGCCGATAGACAGTACGATCGCTTTGCTCATGACGCTATATGCTGAAGATCGGATTGATAATTCCCGCCGTTGCGAGCGCGTTTGCGAGATTAAAGAGAGCGAGCGCGATTACGATGATGCCCGCGGTTTTGAAGAATATCCCCTTCCACGGCTTGTGTGCGATATTGAGTGAGCCAAATGAGAGAAGTGCGAGCACCGGGAACGTGCCAAGCGCAAAGACGAACATTGTTAGTGCGCCGTGCATGAAACTCCCCGTGGTGAGTGCGTACAGTTGCATGGATTGGGTGAATCCGCACGGAAGAACGAAAGTGCCGATTCCTACAAAAAGTGGCGCGAAATAGTGGTCGTGCTTACTCCCGCGCACCACGTGGTGTGAAAGCCACGAGGGCATCGCTATCTGCAGTCGCTTCGTGAAGTGGAACACGTCGAGCAGGTTCACTCCAAGAATAAACATAACGAGCGCAACCACGATACCGAGAACGATATTTACGGTGAGTCCCAAATGGAACGAACTGCCGATGAGCCCGATGACACCTCCGAGAACGAAGAACCCTCCAAGCCGACCCGCGTGAAATAACGCTTGTGTCCGCCATGTACCTCCCTCTTTCGCTGAGCTCGCAGAGAGCGAGAGTACCAGCCCGCCAACAATAGCGAGGCACGAGGAGACCGAGGCGATAAGCCCGATGACAAACGCCGTCCCGTAGGTCACACTTCCGCCTGTGATGAGATTGGTGAGGCCCGCCTTCTGAAGAATCGCAAATCCGGCAATAAGGACGAGTGCTATCGGCACCGCGTATACAAAGTCGCCCCAGGTTGCGTTTTTTTGCTGCCGTTCGACGGAAAGCCCGTAGCCGTACGGACGAAGCACCAACGTTAACTCTCCGGCAATAACTTCCGGAGTCTTATCTCCAAACGCGCCTGTGACCTCGACCGAGTGTGTACTGAGGCTCGACTTGGCATTCGTCACATACGGGACGTCCTTGAGTTCGTTCTCCGTCATCAGGATGCACGCATTGCAATGCATGCCGCTCACGTGAAATGTATAGGTTTTTTGGTCTGTTTTCGGCATTGAAGCATTATCCTACCATTTCGCGCCCGACAACTGAAGCACCGCGCATGTTGGCGCCGCCCTTCTTAATGAAGTCACGATCGCCGACCGTGTTCGTTGTCTCTTCCCGCTCACTGATCTTTCGTTTCGATTCCGAACAGTGTGTGAAGCCAGCACCACGCAGTGAAGCTTTCGAGAAGCGCTATCCACGCTACGACAAAGATCGCCCAATCCACGAATGGTATGCCGTATGTAGGCGCCCAGGGGCCGAGCCACCAAAACGCGAGCGCGAAGCGCAGTATTCTATCCAATTTGCCTAGGTTTGTAGTCATACTTTGTGTAATTAGTCCTTATAATTTCCTGAATCTGATAATGTTCGACCTTTATCGCTGCCGTTCATAGACATCTTTCTGATGTCATTTTACAGCCAAGAAAAGCAGGACGAGAAGTGGTAGTGCGCAGCAGATGAGCATCATCCACGTCATCGAATTGTCTCCTTTTCCGTGATGGTTGTGCATAATTTTTTATTACACATTATCCACGACTCTTTTCAATTTTTCCTCCACCGTCTTCGCTATCCCGGCGAGAGACGGGTTTTCGACCATT
>CAZQGK010000009.1:0-13247 GCA_964592945.1 uncultured Candidatus Saccharibacteria bacterium | reverse complement strand
AGGAGGAGCGACAGCATCCACATTTTGCCTGAGCGCACGAGAAGCGTCGTGAGTACACTGCCGAAGGTAAGCATGAGAAGCGCGAGGCGCCACTGTGCGCCTTGAACGTGCACTTTCAGAAATCGATACACTACACCCAGGAGCGCCACCGACGTGAGCGCGGAGACAATACGCGGCACAAGCAGGCTATACGACGGATTGAGGATGAGTATCGTCTTTAGCGCCTCGAAGTCGAAGCCTGAGAGGACGAAACCAAAACCGAGCGCAATGGCCATGGCGAGGTAATTCTGGTAGAACGAGAGGGTGCCATAGTCGACACCGTATCCGGGCAAGAGAGTATGCGCCTCCATCGCGCGCAGGACCCCGCCGCCAAAGGGCCATACGTCTGTGATGGTATTGACCATCGGGAGCGCGTACCAAATCCCTATGAAAAAACTCACGCCAAAGAGCAGAACCGCCGTATCTTCAGCCGTGAGCGTCCGCATTCGGGCGACTATATACTTCAGCATATAAGGTATACTACCGCATTCGCATGACTGGTAGAATGACGACATGACACGATTGAGAGCCCTGTACGACGCGGCGGAAGCACTCTTGGGCGTGCGCCTCTTCAAGCTCGTCCGTTACCTCATTTCGGGAGGGACCGCGGCGGCGAGCAATCTGGTCGCCTTGTTCCTTTTGGTGCATTTTGGCCACGTGCATTATCTGAAAGCATCAGTACTCGCGTTTGCGATGTCGGTCGTCGTCTCTTTTACGATGCAGAAATTCTGGACCTTTCACGACAGCCCCGTATATGACGTGCACGCGCAATTTGCGCGGTACCTGGTCGTCATAGTCGCAAACCTTGCTCTCAACACAGCCCTCGTCTACCTCCTCGTGGAGAAAGCCCATGTGTGGTACTTGGCCGCTCAATTCATCGCGACAGTTGTCATTGCGGTGGCAGGATACGTCGCGTACCGGCATTTTGTGTTTCGCGACCGGATCGCTCCTCTGGCATGACTTATCTCCGTACATACCGCTCCGAAATTACACTCGCCTTGCTTGCACTATTCGTGCATACCGTACTCTTCCTCGTTGTCATTCAGCAAGGTGGCGGCAGTGTTATCGACACCGTTCGCGCAGACGACGGTTACTTCGAGCTCGCACAAAACGTTCTCGCGGGCAACGGATTCTCATGGAGCGCTGCCGCGCCGTACGCGCCAAACCCGTTGCGCACTCCCGGGTATGTGTATGCGCTTGCGGGACTCATCGGCATCGCGGGAATTACGGGAGCCGCGCTTATACAGCTTATTGCCGCCTCCGCGATACCGGTATTCGGCATGTATATTGCGCGATACATCACGGATTCGCGGCTCATCGGCATTGTTGCGGGAACAATCCTCGCGCTTGACCCTACGCTCGCACTTCTCTCGTTCCAGTTCTATACCGAAACGGTGTTCCTTCTTTTGTTCCTCCCGTGGCTGCTTCTCACGTTCCGTTACCTTGAGAAACGCGACCTGAAAACGCTCGCCCTTAGCGCAGCGCTCCTCGGATGCGCGATACTGGTCAAGACGAGCGTGCAGTATGTTCCCCTCCTTTTCGTTCCTTTCATTTTGTGGCAATTCGGTAGGATGGAGTGGCGCCGCGGCGCCCTGCACGCGGCCCTGTACCTCCTCATTGTAGGCGCAATACTTGCACCGTGGACCGTACGCAATATGAATACCTTTGGTGTCCCTGGCCTCAGTGCACAAACGCCGTTCGTTCTCTATACCAACCTCGCTCCTTCCGTTCTCTCCGTTGCGCGCGGGAGCGATTTTCTACAGGAAAGGCAAGCCTTTCTGACGCCGGCCGAGTACAAGGGCGACGCCATCACGCTCGCAAACGGCGACGTCTACATCTCGCGGGCGCTTGATGTCGCTCTTTCGTATCCGCTCGCTACCGCGTTCGTTGCAGGTAAGTCGCTCTTCACGTTTTTCACCAACGACGGCTTCTACACCCTTCTTGCGGTGATAGGATACGCTCCGCGCGATTTCACGGCATTACTTGTTGCGGCTCGCCTTGTATGGGTAGCAATAACTATCGCCGCGTGCATCGGCGCTCTCGTGTACCTTCTCACACGGCGGTCGCAGCTCGCCATTCTCCTCATCCTGCTCGTTGCATACTTCGCGCTCACGAGCACTATCGCGGCCTTCGGGACCAATCCCCGCTACCGGCTCCCTGTTGACCCTATTATCCTCGCGCTCGCCTGGGTCGGCGGCGCGTATCTGTACGGACGCATGCAGGAGCTTTGGCGCGTTCGGTGACGGGATACGCGACCGTGCACCGTTGCTTTTTATTTCGTACCCACTTCGTTCTCTTTTGAGAAGATGGAGAACGAATTGAGGCGCCCCGTAAGCGAGTATCCGGGAAACAGTTCCTTCGCGACGGCATCCGGTTCGATCCGCGCGATGATCGTGTCGACTTTTTGGCCCTCTACGACGTAGGTCGCGACACTGCGGCCGACCTCGATACCCGTGTTGATCTCCAGGAATTGGTAATACGTAGTACCGTTCGGCAAAAAGAGGCTGATTTCAGGGGCGTTGTAGATGAGAAGCGGACTCTGCGGATTGTACTGTGAGAAGTAGTTTAGAATGGCGGCGCTCTTTCTCGAATCGCGCGAGGAGGAGGTCCAGGAATCGAACATGAGGAGGTAGGAGTGGAGTGCGACGATTGAAAGGACCGCGAATACGCCGAGCATGCGGGAGAGCCGTGGGCGGTTATTCCACAACGACGCGAGGGAGAGGATAGCGTACGGGAGGTAGACGAGCCCCAAAATTTGCGGAATAAAAAAATATTTATACCATCCGGGTGTGCGGAGATAGAACGCGAGAACGAGACAAGAAAACACAAACGCGACCCGCTCGGCGGTGCTCGGCCGCGTCCCGCCTTGTCTGAATTCCCGGATCATGAACGATGAGCCCCACATCGCGGTAATAAGAGCTACATACATCGGGCTTGCTTCCGTAACGAATCGCAGCAGATTTGCGAGCGTTGTTCCGAGCACATCAGCGACGCCGTACGGATTCGCATAGAATGCGAGCACATCCGCGACCGAATCGCCCGGGAAAAACTGCGTCGTAAGCCACAATGCGACCGGCGCGGCGAAGCCGGCGGCACAGGGCGCAATGTCCCGCCAACCGAGTGCAACGAATTCCCCGCGCAGGTACGTCCAGCCGTAGGTGATAAGGATTGCAAGGCCAAGCGGCAAGAACACCGGCTTTGTCACAATGCAGAGCCCGATTATGAGCGCACCGGAGAACACGTAGGCATAGCGCCGAGCGGGAAACCGCGCGGGGTGCCACCGTTCAAGCAGAAATAAGAGCACAATGAAAAACAGAAGTCCCGGCACCTCTCCCATGACGTTTTTTCCGTTCGCGTAGAGCGGCGGGAACGTGATAAGGAGAAGTCCCGCGAGTACGGCCGGCAGTCTCCCGTAGTGACGGCGCACGTACCAGAATGCCGCGATGACGAGAACCGCGATCCAGAAGACCATATACATCCGTGCTTGAAAGATGCCGATGCCGAACAGGGAAAAAACGCCGGCGAGCGGTGCGAGCACCGGGAATCCGAGGGTGATGAACGCGCCGGAAACAAATTCCCCCGGCGCTATCTGGAGACCATAGACGCCGTGCTGCGCAAGGTTCATCGCAAGTTGCGCGTTCATTCCTTCATCAATCCACGTCGGAGGACTTTCGGTGAGCTGCGGCAGCGCAATCCCGAGCGCGAGCACTACCAACACGACGACAAGCGCAGTATCAGCAATATGTTTCATTACGCGGTGCGAGCACTCAAAAATTCACGGAAGACGCCTTCCATGTACGAGATCTCTTTTGCTCCGAGCCCATGGTGGCATCCCACGACGAATCCGTGCTCCATGATGAAGTCGGCCTGCGGATAGCCTTCTTTCGTCGCGCGGTGCTCTATTCCTTTGAAGCCGGGCTGACGCAGCACATTCCCGGTAAAAATCGGTCTCGTCTGAATGTTGTGCGCCTCAAGAAACGAGATCAGTTCGAAGCGCGTAAACGGCGCGCCTTTCTTTATCGTAAGCGGGAACGCCATCCAGCTGGTCTCTACGTCTTTTGGCTGTCGCGGCAGCACAAAGTACCGTTCGTACGGCCTGAAAAAAGCCTGCAGCCGCGAGAAATTCGTGCGCCGGGTATGTTCGAAACGTCCGAGCTTCTTGAGTTGCGCGAGTCCGAACGCCGCCGTGATATCGGTCGTGCGCAAGTTGTACCCGATATGCGAGAAAATGAATTTCGCGTCGTACGGCATGCCGTCCAGTTTGCTCCTATATCGGATCGCGATGTCCTCCGATTCGTTCAATGCGGACCGGCGACCCCACCCGCTCATGATGCGCGCCTCTTCGTGCCACTTTGGATTATTGAAACACACCATACCCCCGTTCCCCGCTGCGGTGATGATGTGTGCGGCATAGAAGCTCGTCGTTGAGATATCGGAGTATTTCCCCGTCGAGGCCTTACCGATTTTCGCGCCAAGCGTGTCGCACGAATCCTCGATAAGGATAAGTTTGTGCTTTTGTGCAATACGCTTAAGCCGCCGGAAATCCGGGATACTGCCGAACAGCGATGGAATCATCAGTACCTTCGTCTTTCGGGAAATCATTCTCTCGATCTTGTCGATGTTGATGATGTAGGTGTCGGGCTCAACGTCCACGAAAACCGGGACGAGGTTGTTCTGGACGATGGGGGCGACGACCGTCGCAAACGTGAGGACCGGAGTGATTACCTCGCTGCCCTTGGGAAGCCGGAGTGATGCGAGTGCAAGGAGATTTGCCGACGAACCGGAATTCACGAGGAGACCGAATTTTTTATCATATAGAGCGGCGATTTTATTTTCAAATTCATCGGCGCATTTTCCGGCGACTATTTGAGGGGTCTTGAGCACATCGGCAACCGCCCGTCGCTCTTCCTTCCCGAAAACCGCATGTGCATAGGAGATCCGCATGTTCTTTTGTAATTTATTTCTTTTCATACCTGGCGTGTGTTTCTTGATAATGTTGTTCGTACCACCTTACCGTCCGCTTCAGTCCATCGCGGAGCGTTACGGTCGGCCTCCATCTTAGCAAATCGCGGGCTTTCTGCGAATTGAGCGCGAGGAGGGCCGGATCCTGCGGACGATACGGATGAACACCAAAATTGACCTCAATGGGCTTTTGCAGATGCTCGAGCACTCCCTCCACAACGTCCCGGATGCGCACCTGTGTACCGCTCCCGAGATTGAAAATGTGGCCGCTCGCCTGTTCGTACGCTCCGACGCGCACGATGCCGTCGACGACATCATCGACAAAGATCAGATCGCGCATCTGTTCGCCCTTATTCATGTCAAAATTGCGCCCCTCTATGCCGGCGGCGATGAGATTCGGAATGAGCATGCCGGGACCCTGCGTAGGACCGTACGTAGCCGCCGGGCGTACCACGCATATCTCTTTGTTTAGTAACCGTCCGATAGTGAGCGCAAAATGCGTTGCCATGACTTTCCCGAGCGAATAGGGCGAAATCGGAGACTCCCGCATCGTTTCATCGGCAACAACATTGAGACCGCCATATTCCTCGATGGTGCCGAGGTGGACGATGCGCCGCACATCCGCAGCCACAGATGCAAGCACCACTGACCGTGCAATACCAAACGTCTGCTCAATTCGCTCCTCAATATCACTCGTGCCTTGATCGTGCGCAAGCGACGACGCGAGGTTGAATACGAACTCCGGGCGGACCTGCGCAAGAATCCTGCGCACACCGTCCTCCTCCCGCAAATCAACAACGTGTACCTCGATATCCTTGCTCCCTTCGAGCCGCCATGGCGTCTCGGATCGCGACGTGACCGCCACGCGAGCCCCTTCGCGGGCGAGCCTGCGCGCGAGTGTGGAACCGATAAAACCGGCGCCTCCGGTAACGAGGACATTTTTACTGTGCCAGTAGTTTTCCATGACGGAGTCGCGTGCGCCAGCGCAGCATATTGCCCAAGAACTCAAAAATATGCCGTGTGCGGACCTTGGATTTTCCCTTGAGACGGGGAAGGTATTCGATCTCGGTTTCGCGTATCTTGTATCCGAGCTTCTCGGCCTTTATCACCATCTCCGCATCGATGAACCAATCGGTTGACTCGAGTTGCGCTCCAGTATAGAACCGGCGTGTAAAGACCTTGGGTGTTGCGTTCAGATCGCGGGATTTGAGATCGAAGAGCGTGTGGAACAGGAAGTTGAACACGAGACTGATAATGATGCGTCTGAGACCGTCATTGGTCCGGGTGCGTCGAACCGCTTTGTAGAAATCGCTCTGTCCCATCGCCAGTTCCTGCAGCATGCGGGTCAAATCTTCCGACTTCTCTTGATTGTCCGAGCGGATGATGCCAAGATACTCTCCTTTCGATTCCCGGAGTCCCGCGAGTACGGCACGACCGTACCCGAGCGTCGGCTCCGTGACGAGCCGCAGGCGCGGATACTTCGTTTGAAATTCCGCGGCAACCTGAGACGTCGCATCGTTCGACGCGTTATTGACGAGAAGTACCTCAAACGAGCCGAGCGGCTCGAGCGCGCTCATGAGACGCGGTAGGAGTACCTTCAGATTCTCAGCCTCGTTATACGCCGGAACGACCACGGAAAAAGTAACGGCTGAGGATGTTTTATCCATGGAGTGTTTGTTTGAAAGTAGTGCGGCGGATTATACCTTCACCGGCTTACTGAATCAATATGTTTCCTCACGCAGGTTCTTTTCACGGTGCGCGAAGCGGTGTCACTCCAACCATGTCCTGACCGGCAAATACTTCACGAGTCTTCAGGGAGATCGGCCTCCCGGATCGCGATATCTCGTGACGAATGTTGACGATTTTCCGGGCAAACTCTTGTAACCTTGCGGGGTTTTCCGGCAACTTCTTGAGACGCGCGAAGGCAATGTGCGCTATCGGGTCCGGGTTACGAATACCGATCCCCTTTTTCGTAAAGAGATGCTCCGCATACGCGCGAAATTCCTGAATTTCCGGTGGAATCTCAACCCCCGCGAGCATGACGCTTCCTGCACCGTGGTCGAAAACAACGAAGCGGAAATTGAGCGGCGACTTTGAAAGTGCCCCTTCCAAGTGTCGAGAGCGGTTCTGAAGCTCTGCATCCGCACATACCTCGGCCGCTTTTGTATGCCATTCTTCGTTCGCCTCCTCTCCGGGGGGAAACTTGCCGTTTTTAAGCGAGAAATGAAGGGGAAAATCTTCGGTCGCGTACAACATCTCGATCCCACACTCTTCGGCGACACGCTTCACCGGCACTAAGACACGACGTATAAATTCCTCCTCCGACGCACGGTCAAAGAGAGCTGTGGTACTCGGGATTACTCTCCAATCGTCAGGTATCCCGGGCATTGTTGTCGCTTCCCCTTGAGCCATTCTTTTCCGCCCTGACAGGTTCATCCCTGCGGTGTGTCTCCACACATTAAAATCCTCGCGACTCCCACCCATACCCCTTCACTGTATCATGCAGGACACTTGCTCAGGTCGTCTCATTTTGTCGTTGCACTTGTTCTGTTCGTGATGTCCCTATAGGATTACCACATGTCCCCCGCCGCAATGCGCGCCCGGCTCTATCGCCTCTTGCGATGGAGCGAACGCTACACCAAAACCGATATGGTCTACCTCGCTTCGGGCGGCCTTTGGGTCGTTCTCGGGCAGGCTATAGCCACACTATCGGCTTTTGTCTTAGCCGTTGCGTTCGCAAATCTGGTACCGCAGGCAACGTACGGCACCTACAAATACCTCACCGCAATGGCGGCGCTGTTCGCCATATTCTCTCTCCCGGGTATGGCAGTGGCGGTAACGCGCGCATCGGCACAGGGAAACGACCACGTCGTACATTCGGCGACCCGTTCGCGCGTTCTTTTTTCGCTTATCGGTACGGCGGTCGCACTACTCGGAAGCGGCTGGTACTGGTTGCATCACAATAACGAGCTCGCGCTCGCGCTTCTCATCATCGCGGCAACTCTGCCTGTGCTCGATACCACGACCACATACCTTTCGTATCTCGCGGGAAAACGCCGTTTTGATTTGCAGCTCAAATACCAGGCGATAACACAGGCTATATGCATTCCCATACTGATAGCGGCTCTGTATGTTACCGATAACATCCTCGCAATTCTCCTCGCCTATTTCTTGCCCCTGGCGACGGTCCGGTTGATCCTCTACTTCACGACCGCACACGCAATCCCACCGCAAAAAGAGGACGCCGCTGACGGGGAAACCCGTAGGTACGGAGTCCATCTTACCGTCATGGGTATACTCGGCACCGTTGCCAGCCAAGTGGACAAAGTGCTCTTGTGGCAGTTCCTCGGTCCCGCCCAAGTCGCCATATACACGTTCGCGATGGCGATTCCCGAGCAGCTCAAGGGACCGCTGAAGGGAATGGGAGATATCGCGTTCACCAAGTTTGCCGCCCAAACCCCCGAGGAAATCCGCCGCAACTTCCCTCTCTTGTGGCGGAAGCTTGGATTATATTCTATCGCGCTCTTTGGTATTTCTATCGCCTATATCGTCGCCGCACCGTACATATTCGAGCTTCTCTTCCCGCAATACACCGATAGCATTCTCTATTCGCAGATATTCGCGCTCTCTCTCATTACGGGCGTCTCATCAATCGCCTCGGCAGTCCTCGCGGCGCAAAAAAAGATTGTCGTGCAATATGTCATAATGACTGTCCAGCCGCTTATCTCCATCGCACTCTTTCTGCTACTCATTCCCCTCTACGGCGTTATGGGCGCGATCATTGCATTCGTCATGAGCAGGTTCATTGCCACCCTCATATACTTCAGCGCTCTCTTTACGGTGAAATAACCTCAAGTCTTCTGGGTGCAAATACGTCACGACCAGCGGGGTGTCGCAGCAAGATAGTCGCACCTTATACCTCCTTCACACGCTTGCTAATGGGCTTCGCGGGAACTCCCCCAACCACCATATACGATTCTACATCCCTTGTAACAACCGCTCCTGCCCCAATAACCGCTCCGTTCCCCACGGTAACTCCGGGCAAAATAATAGCATGCGAACCGATGTATACATCATCCCCAATGACGACGGGAGTAACGTATGTGCCTTGTGTATTAATAGGTCGGGCAGCGTCACTAAAATGGTGTTCGGTAGTATGAATAATAATTCCCGGACCCGTAATTACATTATCCCCCAAAGTGACTCTTCCCTCGCAATATATTTGGCTATAGGAACCGATTCCAGAATTATCTCCTATGGAGAAATTTTGAGGAGAGTAAACCCGTGCGCCGTGTCGTATGACAAATCTGCGCCCTGCTTTTCCAAAGCAACGTCTGAAAATCGCGTTACGTGCGACGTCTATCCATTCGTGATGGAAATACAGTATTGGTTTGGTCGGGATACTCGACGCAAGATGGCACAAGAACTGTCTCATAGCTTAGAGCAACATTCTGCACTTTGCATAGATGCTCCGCAAGGGTAACCATACTTGAGACGAACGAATCGCGTCCTAGTCCCTCGTTGAAAAAACCCTTGGTTCTGCTACTGTGTGCCGATGTCAAAGCGCATGCGCGTGCTCGTGGTCGGCGGGGCCGGATACATCGGAGGCGCCGTCACCGATATTCTCAAAAAAAGGAAGATAGATTTCACTGTCTATGATGCGCTCCTGTACGAGCATCACTACCTGAAGCCGGTTGATTTTACTTCGGGGGATATCCGGGATACAAAGAAGCTCAAGGGGCTTTTCCCCAGATATACGCACGTGATATGGCTCGCCGCGATCGTCGGCGACCCGGCGTGCAAAGTGCGTCCGGAGCTCACGATTGCAGTCAACCGCGACGCGGTGAAGACGCTGGCCAAGCATTTTAAGGGACGGATCGTGTTCCTCTCGACGTGTTCCGTGTACGGAGAAAACTCCGCGGAGTCGGATGAGACGACGAAACCGAATCCGCTTTCACTGTACGCACAAACAAAACTCGCTGCTGAGAAAATCCTCGCGAACACCGATTCCATCATCTTCAGACTCGGTACTGTTTTCGGCGTGTCCGACGAATTCTCCCGTTTGCGGATGGATCTTGCTGTCAATTACATGACCGCACGCGCCGTCTTGAACGGCGAACTCTCAATATTCGGTGGTAAGCAATGGCGGCCGCTCATCCACGTGCGTAATGTCGCAGAAGCGGTAGTGAATGCGCTTTCGTCAAAAAAGACAGGCGTCTACAACCTGTCGACGATGAACTATCAAATCAGCGACTTGGGGAAAGAAATCGCCCGGATTACCGGTTGCAGAATCAAATACGCTGATGAGAAATTCCAGGATGCCCGTAATTACTACGTGAGCACGAAAAAGGCGGAGCGTGACGGTGTTTTGAAATTCGACAAAATCCTCCCGGTCTCGTTCGGAGTGAAGCAGATTAGCGAACTCGTGGGTACGGGTCGGGTCAAATACACCGATGCGGACATATACTATAATGAGCGACATATCGCGAATCTCAACAATGACAACAAACTCTCATAAAAAACCAATACTCCTCGAAGGGGGGGTCGCCGTTGACCGGAGAGGACAAGTATCGTTCGTCAACGGCTTCGGGTTCAAAGATGTGGTGCGGTTCTATATGGTTGAGAATTCCGCAGAGGAACCGGTCCGGGCATTCCACGGCCATATGAAGGAAGGAAAGTATGTGTTTGTCCCGTCGGGGTCAGCGCTCATTGCGGCCGTCAAATTAGACGACGCGAAAACACCTAGTACACGCGAGGTTCCCGAACGCTTCGTACTTTCAGCACAGAAACCTTCAGTCCTCTATATCCCAGGCGGGTACGCCAACGGTTTTCGTGCGCTTGAACCAAACACGAAAGTCATATTCTTTGCGACGGCGTCGGTGGAGGAATCAAAAGCGGATGACTATCGTTTCCCCCACGACTATTGGGGAGACGACGTGTGGGACATTGATACCCTCTAACCATGAAAAAGGTCCTGATTTTGGGAGCTACCGGTATGCTCGGGAGTGCTGTGTATGGTGTGCTAAAAGACAAATACGAGCTCACGCTTACGGTTCGTTCAAAGGAAAAGATCGCTCTTCTCCGGAGCGCTTACGGTGGCACAGATAAGCATCGTGTAATCGAATTTGATGCACGCAATGACGGGGAATATCTACGCGGGTTTTTTGATACGGTCAGAGATGTAGACTTCGCCGTGAACGCTATCGGCATTACACAGCCATTTGCAGCTAACGATCCGGCCTTGACCTATTTTGTTAACGGCGATTTGCCTCATCTCCTCACGAAAACATTCGGACCGCGCCTCGTTCACATTGCGACCGACGGCGTCTATGACGGAAAAAAAGGGCCGTATGACGAGACGTCGGAAAAATCCCCCATCGGCGTCTATGCCGAATCCAAGAGCCGCGGCGAGCCGGCGACTTGTCTGACGCTACGCACATCAATAATAGGCCGCGAGATCGAGGGTAAGGCGGGACTACTCGAGTGGTTTCTACAGCAGAACGGTGCGACCGTTAAAGGATTCACACACCACCTTTGGAACGGTATCACCACTAAAGAATTCGGGAACATCTGCGACAAGCTGATATCCGACCCGAAACTACATCCCGGTGCCGGCATCTATCACATATTCTCCTCAACCGTTTCAAAATACGATATGCTCTGCGCTTTTAAGGAAAAATTCGGGGTCAATTGCAATATCATCCCGGAATCCGGCACGGTCGTTAATCGCACGCTTGCGACGGTCCACACGTTGAATGCAAATCTCGGGATTCCATCATTCGAAAAAATGCTCGCACAGCTCTAGGCCCCGTCCATAAATAAGTTTCCATAGATATGGCCGTGGCACTAAGTGGTCGTCCACAAATAGCGAGCAAATTATTTGTGGACGATCCCTTAGCGCAACCGCGCATTCATGACCCTCCCGCGTTCTTCCCATGTAAATGTTTTCCTCGCGAATTCCCGGGCTTTGGCGCCGAGCGCCTTGCGCTCACGCGGATCCATGCGATAGAGCCGCTCAATCGCATCGGCGAGGGCTTGCGGAATATTCACCCCCGGCACCAGGAGTGCAACTCGCGAAAAATCATCCTTCATTTCATCGATGGGGCCGATCTGTGTCGCGATCGTCGGGATGCCCGTTGCCAGGTATTCTGCGAGCTTCCCGGGAAACGCATAGCGTGTTACCGGATCGTCGGCGCGCGGCAGTACCAGCACCGATGAATTCGCTATTAAGCGATACGCTTCGGCATGCGATACGTCATGGTGGAGTGTCGTGCTTTCGAGGAGGTTTTTCTCCGCAAGGAGAGCACGGATTTCTGATATATCTCCGCTTATGACGAAATTCAAGGCGAGCGGTATGCCGCCCGCACGAGCAATTGCGGCCGCTTCGATAAGATACGGAAGTCCCTGATAGGCCCTGGCATTCCCCATGTACCCGACGACAAACTCCCCTACCGCTTGCCCGATTTCAGCGGCAGCAACTTCGCTCATGTCGACACCGCCGCGCACGAGCGTCCAGTGTTTCGACATCGGCAGATATATGTCGCGTAGTCGCGTCGACATGACGAATACCGTGTCATAGAAGTGCAAGAGGGCCCATACCTTGTATTTCATGTAGTAATACCTGAAAATCCCTATCCATTTCGCAGCATACAGCTCGTCATAATTCACGCCATGGAACTCCATTACAATCTTTACGCCGCATAGATACTTCAGAATGACCGGGGCGAGCAAACCCGACATCGAGACCGTATAGACGTGTGTAATATTGTGCTCTCTGACGATGCGTCTCAGTTCCTGCAATTTTGAAAATCCGCGCCCGCGTGGATAGGGGATAAATTCGCGCCGGAACTCTTCCGCGACGCTCGCCGCACAGATATACAGGGTGTGTTCTTTTTTAAACTCTCTGAACGTCGCGCAGATATGCAGCGGTGTGCCCCGCTTCGGATTATCGAGCTCGATATCAAGCAGAAAAAGTATTCTGCTCATGACACCTAGAACCAATTCGTAATCTGCGAACGGATGCAATTGACGACCACGTTTGACGCTTGGAAATTTTCGTTGAGATCGTACCGTGCGGTGTATGGCTCTCGCGTTATGGTCTCGACGGAGTCAACGATGTTATCCGGATCCATGCCGGCGATGATATGCCCGCCCGCTTCAACAGTCTCCGGCCGCTCGGTGGTCATACGAAGCGAAACGACGGGAACCCTAAAGAAAAGTGCCTCTTCGGGCGGTGTGCCTGAATC
>CAZQGK010000008.1:0-13999 GCA_964592945.1 uncultured Candidatus Saccharibacteria bacterium | reverse complement strand
TCCATGAAGGCCTCATTATTGCGCTCTGCGGGGTCCGCGGTCGGCGTCCAGCTGGTAAAGCCGGCAAGCCACTTCGACCACTTTTCCGTTTTGAAGACGTAGGGATTCGATGTACTTTTCTGCATAGGCGTCTCCTCGCTTCATTGCCATCACGTAAACGCCGTGACTAACATAGAGAGTAGACCTCTATAAGAGGAAGTCAACGACGTTAATGTTTTACCCCAAATGTGCTAGATTGACCTCTATATGTGCGGTATTTTCGCGTATACGGGAAAGGCGGGAAAGGATGCGGGCAAAGTCCTCCTGGACGGTCTCGTATCGCTCGAATACCGCGGCTATGACTCCGCGGGAGTATTCACTCCCGAGAGCGGTTCGGTGAAAACCCCGGGTGCCGTCGCGGAACTGCGCAAGAAACTGCCGAAGAGTTACAAGGGGAAAAGCGGCATCGCGCACCTGCGGTGGGCGACGCACGGCGAGCCGACCGAAAAGAACGCACACCCGCATGCAAATGAAGACGGTGAAATCGTCGTGGTGCACAACGGCATCATCGAAAATTGGCAGGAACTCAAACAAAACCTTATTGCGAAAGGACATGTCTTTGTCTCGGACTCGGATACGGAAGTCATTCCGCATCTCGTGGAAGAGCACCTGAAGAAAAGTAAAAATTTCGAAAAAGCCGCCCTCGCCGCACTCAACGACATTCGCGGCACCTACGGCATTGCGATGCAATACAAAGGCGAGCCGGACAAACTCATCGCCGCACGGATGGGCTCACCCATCGTTATCGGCATAGGGAAAGGGGAACGTTTTATCGCATCCGACGCGTCTCCCATTCTTCCGCACACAAAGAAAGTCGTATTCCTTGAGGACGGAGAAGTCGCCGTACTAACGCCTGATACGCATACCGTCTACAAGCTCGATGCGAGCAAGGTTACCCGTAAAGCCGAGAACATACAGTGGAACGCCGAGGAGGCACAGAAGGGCGGGTACGAACATTTCATGCTCAAAGAAATAATGCAGGGCGCAACCGTCATCGAAGATACGCTGCGCGGCAGGCTCATTGTAGAAAAAGGGCTCGCCAAGCTCGGCGGTCTGGAGACCGTGGCGAAAAAGCTCGCGAAGATTGACCGCATCATTATTGTCGCTTGTGGCACCGCCTACTATGCGGCTCAGGTGGGCGAATACATGCTTGAAGAGCACGCCCGCATCCCTGTGGAAGTGGAGTTGGGAAGCGAATTCCGCTACCGCAAGCCCGTCATCAACGAGCGCACCGCCGTACTCGCCATTTCTCAGTCGGGTGAGACCCTCGACACGCTGGAGGCGGTTCGGGAAGGAAAACGCCACGGAGCGCTGACGCTCAGCATCGTCAACACCGTCGGCTCGACCATCGCGAGAGAGACTGATGCTGGAATCTTCAACCACGCGGGTCCGGAGATAGGCGTCGCGTCCACAAAGGCGTTCGTTTCCCAACTCGTCGCGCTCGCGCTCGTGACCCTTTTCCTGGGGCGGCAGCGTGATATGTCAACGTCGGAGGGGAAAACTATCGCGCGGGAATTGAAAGCGCTTCCTAAGAAACTGCAGACAATTTTGGATAAAAGTGCAGACATTGAGGCGCTCGCAAAAAAGTACGCGAAGAGCCGCGACTTTCTTTTCCTTGGCCGGAAATATAACTACCCCGTCGCATTCGAGGGCGCATTGAAGCTGAAAGAAATTTCCTACATTCACGCCGAAGGATGCGGGGCAGGCGAGATGAAGCACGGACCGCTCGCCATGGTGGACGCCGATTTTCCCACCTTCGCGCTCGCGCCGCACGATTCGGTCTATGAGAAAGTCGCGAGTGCCATCCAGCAGATAAAAGCCCGCAAAGGCCCCGTCATTGCGCTCACGACGGAAGGGGATACGGAAGTGAAAAAGTTCGCGGACGATGTTGTATATATTCCGAAAACCATCGAGATGCTGACACCCGTTCTTTCAGTCGTCCCGTTGCAGCTCTTCGCCTACTATTTCGCGAAGGAAAAAGGTCTCAACGTCGACCGCCCACGCAACCTCGCGAAGTCAGTGACCGTCGAGTAGATTATTTCAATTTGATTATTTTTTCCCAAGGCCGACCCGCGACGCCGAAGTGGCCATATGCAGCGGTTTCCTGAAAGATGGGGCGGCGCAGGCCCAGGCGCTCCTGGATGGCGCGCGGGCGGAAGTCGAAGTTGGCGTTTACGACTTTTGTCAGATTCTTTCCGTGCTCATCGAATGCTTCTATCATCACCGGTTCGATGCGGCCGATAGCGTAGGCGACTGACACAAGAGCCTTTTTGGCGTAGCCGTTCGCGACCAGATTCTTGGCGACGAAACGGCACATATAGGCCGCGGAGCGGTCCACCTTGGTCGAGTCCTTGCCGGAGAATGCGCCGCCGCCGTGCGGCATGACACCGCCGTAGGTATCCACCATTATCTTGCGGCCGGTAAGCCCCGCGTCGGCGGCGAATCCGCCGAGAATGAATTGCCCCGTCGGATTTACGAGTATCTCGATAGCGTCCAGTTTCCCCAAAACCGGCCTGAAGAGGTGCTTGATGAGTCCGGCGCGGATTTCTTCCTGTGAGACCTTTTTGTCGTGCTGCGTGGAGCAGAGCGCGGTAATGACCTTCCCGTTGCTTATCGTTACTTGCGTCTTGCCGTCCGGTCGAAGCCATTTGAGCGTGCCGTCGCGGCGCAGCTTCTCAAGCCGCCGCGCGAGCGCGTGTGAAAGGACGACGCCGAGCGGAAGCATCTCCTTGGTCTCGTTCGTCGCATAGCCGTACATGATGCCTTGGTCACCCGCGCCGCCCGTATCCACTCCCATCGCGATATCGGGGGATTGCTTGGCTATCGTATTGAACACTTTCAATTTATCGGTGTAGCCGATGTCGCGATACACCTTGCGTGCGATTTTTTCAAAATTTACCTTTGCGCTCGTTTTCACCTCTCCGCCGAGCATGAGCGTGCCGTGGCTGCCGAACGATTCGACGGCGACGCGGCTCTGGGGGTCCTGCGCGAGGCACGCGTCAAGGATGGCGTCAGATATCTGGTCGCACACTTTATCGGGATGTCCTGAGGTAACGGATTCTGTCGTATAACGCTCGAGTGAATGAAACATGTTTAATTATGTAAAACGATTAATCTCCCTTGTAGGGGAGATTCTCTTTGATGGTATCTCCCCTGGTGGGGCTGGACGAGGCACCTTATTTCTTAGAAACAGGTTGCCGGCGGGTCGTTGAGCCAGAACTCTTACCGCACTCTTGATACGTATGGGGGGTGTTCTGGCATGGTAGCAGGAAGGCTCCCGGTATGCAATAGTACTGGGTCGCGTTAAAATGGACAGTACGCGAAATGCGAATCAGCAAATTCGAAACTTGGTAATTTCGCAAAATCAAATGAAAAAGGTGATATTAGCTTCCGTTTCGCCGTGGCGTAAGAAGATACTATCGACCACCGGCATACCGTTCACCGTGGAAGAAAGCGGATTTGAGGAAGACATGAGCCTTCCGCTTGCGCCGCGCGTACTCGCGCGCCGGCTTGCCTTAAGCAAAGCGGAGGCAGTGGCCAAACGGCACAAAGACGCAGTTGTGATCGGTGCCGACACGTTTGCGGTATTCCGCGGCAAGCTTCTGGGCAAACCGCACACGGAGGAACGCGCCAGAGAGATGCTCACGATGTTGAGCGGGAAAACGCACACACTTCTCACCGGGTTCGCCATTGTGGACTCCAAGACCGACCGGCATATCTGCAAAACAGTCGGGACGCGTGTCACATTCCGCAAGTTATCGCAAGCTGAGATCTCCGCGTACGTGAAGACAGGCGAGCCGCTCAAGGCCGCAGGAGCCTACGTCATTCAAGGGCAGGGGGTGAAATTGATGGAAAAAACAGTGGGTGATATCAACAATATCGCAGGTCTGCCGCTTTCGGCAGTACTTGAAGCACTCAAGAGGTTTGGCGTGGAGTGATAGGGGTATACAATAAGCCATTATGAAAAAAGTCGTCCGGATAGGCGGGGGAAGCGGTGGATATACGCTTTTGCGCGGGCTCAAAGCATTTCCACTCGATATCACGGCGGTCTTCACTTCGTTCGATTCGGGCGGCTCAGCAGGGGCCTTGCGTGATGAGTTCGGCATCTTGCCGCCGGGCGATGTCCGCCGCGGATTACTGGCGCTCGCGGATGAAGGACAAGCGGAGATTCTTCGCAACCTTTTCAACTACCGGTTCAATAACGGCCACAGCGCGTTGCATGGCCACAGCTTCGGCAATCTTTTCATTGCCGCGCTCTCGTCCATCTACGGCGGCGAAATAGAGGGCATCCGCAAAGCATCCGAGCTGCTCAATATCAAAGGAAAAGTCTTGCCGGTGTCTTTGGACAAATCGCATGTGCACGCGGTATTGGAAGACGGTACCGAGATCGTCGGCGAGACCAACATCGATATCCCGAAACACGACGGTAATTTACGCATCAAAAATATATTTCTAGAACCAAAGGCGCACATCTATGAAGAGACCGACAAGGCGATACGCGGGGCCGACCTCATCGTTATCGGCCCGGGAGACCTGTACTCGTCGCTCGTACCGACGCTTTGCGTCGGCGGAATGCAAGATGCTCTGCGCGAGAGCCGTGCGAAGAAAGTCGCCGTCTGCAATTTGATGACGAAGTGGGGAGAGACGCATGGATTTACGTGCTCAGACATGATTAAAGAGCTATTGCATTACAGCGGTCTCGAGAAATTTGATTACGTTATATGCAATACACAGACGATGAGCCCGAAACTCGCCGCTGCGTATGAGCAAGAAAAGAAATATCCGATGAAATGCGATGCGGCGCTCGAACAGTACACGGAAAAGGTCATCAGGGGAGATTTTTTCTCCGAAGCGGATATCGCGCGCCATGATTCCGAGAAGATTGCCAAGATCATATCGGAGTTGTAGTCTAATTGGTATGAGAACGCGCACCTGGTGGGGGATAATCATCCTACTTTTCGTCGTCATCGTTGCACTTGCGTGGATTCTTTTTGCCGTGCCCGCACGCGTAGAAGCGCCCACGGCCACGTCTACTCCGCCCGTCGCGACATCCACGCAGCCGCTTTCTGCGCGCGTGGTCGTCACCTCGCCAAAGCCAAATGCAACGGTAGGAAAGACGTTCGTCGTCGCCGGTTCCGCTCCGGGTCCGTGGTACTTTGAAGCATCGTTTCCCATCAAAGTCGTTGACGCGGACAACAATTTCATCGGGCAGGGTATCGCCCAGGCGCAAGGCGAATGGATGACGACAGACCAGGTCACGTTTACCGCTACGGTTACCCTCGACGGCACGTATACCGGGCCTGCCGAGGTCGTTCTGATGCGCGACAACCCCTCCGGAATGCCGGAAAATGACGATTCCGTATCCGTACCGGTCGTCATCCGGTAACTATGGGCGCTACACCAGAGAGGCAGTTTAGAACGGTGCCCATTATTCCCCCTATTGAGAAGGTCCGCGGGCAGCTCACGCGCGAGATGTCGGACTTCGTCAATGCCATGGAACAATTCTTTGCGGACGAGTGGCCCACAATCGACCGTCACTTACAGTCGTGGAAGCTGTATCACGATGAGTCGAAGTCACAATACTTGCGCCAGGCCGACGCCCTTCGTGCAATGGCAAATCAGTACCACGATTTAGTCCAAGATATACGAACAAATCCGGAAATGTACGACAGGAAACAGTTGGAAGACGAAAGAACTCTCCTCCGAGAAGCGAAACATTATGCACTCACCGGGTTCGATACTCTGCGTCGAATCTTGCCGCGTGGCGCATGAATAAACTTGACCGCAGGGAGCGAGCACGCAAGCTCGTTGCGTATCTCAAGCGGGCGTATCCCGTGCCGAAAAGCGAGTTGAGGCATCAGAGGCCCTTTCAATTTGTCGTTGCGGTCATGATGTCTGCGCAGTGTACCGACAAGGTCGTGAATCGGGTGACAGACAAGCTTTTTGAGAAATACAAAACTCCAAAAGATTTCGCAAAAGCTAATTTGGGAACACTCACGAAGGAAATTTCGTCTGTCACATTTTTCCGCAACAAGGCGAAGGCGATAATAGCTGCGGCAAAGAAAGTGGAAAAAGATTATGCGGGAAAAGTACCGCGGACGGCAAAAGAATTGCAGACACTCCCCGGCGTGGGCTACAAAACGGCGCACGTAATATTGGGCGAGCTGTACGACATATGGGAGGGCATCCCGACCGACACTCATGTGAAGCGCTTCGCGAAGCGGTTCGACCTCACCGGCAACAAAGACCTCACGAAGATTTCCAAAGACCTCGAAGCACTTATCCCGAAAAAAGATTGGAAATATGTAAACAACGGGCTCGTGTTGTATGGACGCTATCTCTGCCCGGCGCGCCCGCACGATTGTCTCGCGCACCCGCTCACCAAGCTCTGGCCCGAAGCTGCGAAAAGATGGCCGAAAGTAAAGTAATAAGTCATATCTAAATAGAACGAAACCGTGACAGCGTGCCACGGTTTCTTGTTTATGCCGCCTTTTGGCGGTCTTGAGAACAGATTATTTCACGGCCTTGCGCGTGGGTGAGCGGAACTCGATGACCTCGTGCTCGACCACCGGCTGTTGCACGGGCTCGGGCGCGATGCGCTCGACGAGATCGACGACGCTGTGGCGCATGCCCGGGTCCTCGATCCGCGAGAACGCCGTTATGAGCGCGAGCCCGTCGCGCGTCGCAACGCACTCGTTCACGTAGGCCGGAGATGTCGCTTCGACGGCTGTCTGAGCGCCCTTCCACGTCGAATTCGGGTGGAACTCGACCGGAGCGCCTTCGAAAAAGAACGACACCGGCACTTGCAGGATGAGCGACAGCTGATGCAGGCGAGACGCGCCAATGCGGTTCCTGCCCCACTCGTATTTCTGGACCTGTTGAAAGGTCAGACCGAGAAAGTCGCCGAGCTGTTCTTGCGACATGCTCAGCATCATCCGCCGCATGCGGACCTTCGATCCGACGTGTACGTCGATCGAATTCGGCCCCTTCTTCTTGGTCGAGCCGGTTTTCGCCTTCGCCTTCGCAGCCTTCGTCTTGTTAGCTATCGCCATGACGGCAATCCCTCACTTGTGTTGGAACAAAAAACGGCTCACTGAGCCGGTGTCGGAAAGTCTTCCGATCTTTGCCATTATAGCACAGTAATAGACTGGGCGCAATACCCCTGGTTTTGTCCAGGTTTAGAGCTGTCTACGGATGCGGCGCACGGTTTCTATCCCGTAGTTAAGCCAATATTTCAGGGTAAGCGGCTTGTCCTGCGCATGCAGATATGCCTCTGCGAAGCCGCCGAAGCCCTTCTTGAAGAGGGAAAGACCTCGCCATGCGTGCCTCGGCTTGTTGTCGGGCGCGATACCCCAAAAGTTGTAAAGGACGCAGCCGCGTTTTTTTGCTTCTTGGATTACGCGCCACTGCAGCAAGTACGAGGCATTGATATCGTCGAATTGTTGGAGCGAGCCGCTGTGATGATAAAAGGCCTGCCCGTTGTAGAAAATGATTATCGCTGCGGCGATGAGTTCGCCGCGGTATTTCCCGAAGAAGAATACGGCTTGGCCGTCTTTGCTGAACAATTCGAATTCCGTCTGCAGATATTCTTTGTTGAAAGGAGTGAATTGTTGCCGCTGCACCGTCGCGGCATAGACCGTCGCAAATTTCGCCATATCGGCAGGATCGGAGCTCTGTGTTATTTCCACCCCTTCCTTTTCCATCTTCTTGATGAGGTAACGGGTCGTTTTACGCATCTCTTTCAGGAGCACGTCTTCCGGCTTCGTGATATCGAGCATCCACGACAGCTCAGGATGCATGTGAATGGGGGCATCACGGAAACCGAGCCGGCGGTACATCGCTGCGCTCGTGGCGCCCGCTGCGGAAAGCGGACAGAAGCGGATGAAGTCACATTTTTCTTCGCGCGCAATGCCGGTACAGAAACGCACGAGCGCAGAGAGCGCCGACCCCTCATTCGCTGTCTCGGAGATAACGGGACCATGCGGACACACCAAGAACGTACCGCGCCGCGCGCTTATTTTTATGAAAAGTGCAACTCCTACCAAGGTCTCACCTTGGTAGACACCGGTGCGGAATATCTTGGAGCCTGTCTGCTCGTAATGCTTACCCCACTTCCAAGAATGCAAAAAACTGTGCGGCTTTTCCTCGCGCAAGAAATTCTCCCAGGTCGCCTCGTCACTAATTGCTCGAGCGCGATAGGTCGCATCACCTTCCGACAAGAGCCATTGATTCACGTGCTCCGCGATTAGTTTCGCGTCCGCAGACGAGACGTTGATATGCGTCGGGAGGTTCACCATCGTTGCGGCAACTTTCTCGGCGGTCGGGCACTGTCCGCGATAGTCGGTGCGGTTCAAAAATCGTTTGGGCCCCACTGGCGCGTCGTACCAGACATCGCCGACGTACACATTTCTATCCTTAAGATATTCGATAAGCCGTTCCCGTCCTTCTACGAGGATAGGGAAACGCAGGTTGGTCGATTGTGAAAGCGTGCCAGCATTTGCCGATACGAGCAGGCTTTTATCGATAGTTTTTGCGTACACGCCCGCGATTTCCCGCCGGTGTCGTGCGATATTCTCCAGATCTTCGTATTGGCGAAGTATTTCCGTGCAATACCAAGACGGGAGTTCGTGCGCCTCGCTGGAGCCCGCGTCGGGAAGCGGTCGCGATAGGATACGAAGGCCGCGGAACAAACCGTGAACGATTGCGCCAAGGTACAGAGAGTGCGCCGCCCGTATCTTCCATGCGAGTAGCGGATACAGACGATCTTTGAGCTGTTGTGTGAACGAGACCTTTTTAGGACGCACCGCCAATTCCTCATATTTTTTATTGCGGATTATGAGCGCGCCACCCGCGACCGCGTCTATGACCTTATCCTGACTGAACGAGAGGATTACAAAATCGCCGACGGTGCCCGCCTCGGCCCCCGATGCATAGACTGTTCCTATTGAATGCGCCGCGTCTTCTATAAGAATGATGCCGCGCTCCTTGCACAGAGCCACTATTGCCTCAATATCGCACGGTGCCCCGAGGGTATTTTGAATAACGACCGCTTTGATAGCAGGGTTTGTCGCGAGCGCATCCCGCAACGTCTGCGGGGAGAAATTGAGCGACGCGTCAGAGATATCGAGATAGTGACAGATATGGCCGCCCTCTTGTATCGCTTGATAGACCGCCCAGCAGGTGTATCCGTTGATAGCAACCGCACTTTTCTCCGGTATGGCAGAAAGTGCGAACCGCAGGGCCTCGCGGCCCTTGTACATGAGGATTGCCCGGCCACCGTAACGCTTCTCGATATATTCCGTTAAGCGTCTTTTGGCGGAGGAGCCGCCGCCGGCAAAAAGTATCCGCAGAGCGGAAAATAACGTGTGATTGGAGCCAAGTGAATTAAACGTACTCATTGCATTGAAAGCTCGCTTATGAGCAACTCGGCGACCTTTTCGGGATGCGTGATGTGCGGCGAGTGCCGCGCACCGGGGATGATGACCATCCGCGAGCCGCGAATACCTTCGTGTATCGTTTTTCCCGCCGAAAGCGGTGTCGTCGTGTCGCCTTCACCCCAGACTATAAGCGTGGGGCAGTGTATTTGGTCCAAGACGTTCGAGAGGTCGACGGACATAAGATTCACCATCGTTTTTCTCATTTCGGGAGTTGCCGCACGGTAGTCGTTCTCACGTATCACTTTATAGACGAGGCTCCGCATTGTCTCCGAGCGGGTAAGTACGTGTCCGACCTTAGAAACAACTTTGAAAAAATCTCTTTTGAAGCGCCGCAATCCTGTCGGCGGAATGCCGGAGCTGTCTTCGAGAATGAGCCGCGCGACTTTTTTCGGATGTTTCGCCGTGAAAGCGAGCGAAACGCGCCCGCCGTTGGAGTGGCCGTAGAGTATAACCTTGTCATAGGCGGCCGTCTTTTCTTCAAGCCACTTCACGTAATCGTCCATCGTCCACACGGGATTGGTCCCGTCGGTGAGGCCGGGGATAAGGAGAAATTCATGGTCAATGCCGCGCGAGGAAAGCATTTCAAGAAGCGGCCGCCACGTGTCGGTCTGGTATGTCCATCCGTGTAGTATAAAAAGTCTCATAGTCCGAATTTTTTTCTGCGCTTCTGCCATACCTCCTCGCGCCGGCACAGTTTTTCCGCGTCGGCTTCATTGAGAAGCAGGTTCTCTATAATACCTTCCAAAAAGCGCGCCCCTTTGAAAACGAGTACCTCTCCGCCGCGTACCTCGGATACGAGGTACTTCAGCGCTTCTCTTGGACCGATGAACGATTCGATAGTTGCGCCGTAACCCGCTGCCTCGAGCGCGGGTTTTGTGTACGCGCGCATGCGCGGCCCCACCATAATGATGCGTTTGAGGTCAACCTCATTTAGTATCTGAGCCAGGCGCTCGTGCTCTTCTTTTTCGAACCCGCCCTGCTCGGTGAGGTCTCCGAGGACCAACCACTTTTCGCCCGGCAATTTTTCTGCCATGCGTACTATCGCAGCGACAGAATCCACGTTCGCATTGTAACTGCTGTCGACAATGGTCGTGTTTTTGATTCCGCGAAATAGCGAGCTTCTACCGGGAGGCATCGTGAGGGCCAAAAGGTCTTTCGGCTGCACACCAAAATACTCGGCGATCTTTATGGATGCGACTATGGCATAGAATGTCTCTTTGGGAAGAAGGAACGGCGTGCGGTACGTCGTTCCGGCGATGTTGAATTCACTCCCGCCGGTACTAACCGAATGACTCACGAGCATCTCTTCCTCTTTCATCTCGTAGACTTTGGCACGGGTCCGGTGCAGCTGCCGGGTGATGAGGGGGTTGTCGGCGTTCACGATGGCGAGCCGCGTCGTGTGCTCTATGAAACCCCCGAATTCATACGCTATCGCTTCGTCGATGCTCCTGAACGGACCGTTGTTCACTGTTTTCTCAAAGAGCATGCTATGCGTACGCGCGACGCTCAGGCAGACGCTCACTTCAGGACGCAGAAGTGAGCCCAAAAAATCTCCTTCGCCCGGCCTGTCGCCGTCTACCTCCACGACATATATCTTTTCGTCGTAGGGTTTTTTCCACGCCGAAAGCGGAGCCGCAAAGGCAAGCCAAATCCACTCCACGGGTGCAAAGCTGGTGCGTTTCAGACCCAGAATATCGAACGGCACGCCGAACGCGCTGTTGGCGTGGTGCGAATATTTTGCGCTCGCACCCAACTGTGCCTCCGTGAGGTGCAGGCAGACGGTTTTACCATTGGAGCCGGTGATAAGGACGACATGCGGAGCCCACCTCTCGAGGCGGACACGGGCGAAGAACCTGAAATATCGGGCTACGGTGAAATGAAGGGCGGTCTTTATCTGTTGCAGCATTAAGCCCCAGAATACTAGATTAATGACGCCCTCGCCATGAGCAGTGAGTGGCGGTAGTATGACCGCATGAAAGAGAAGCGCAGAGTCGCGATATTCGATGTGGACGGCACCATTTTCCGTTCGAGCCTTCTCATCCAAGTCGTTAACCGGCTCATCGAAAAAGAGGCCTTTCCGCCGTCGACTCGTCGCGTCTACGAACGCGAATACGAGCGCTGGCTCAACAGGGAAGGGGATTACGACGAATACATCAACGCCGTCGTCAAAGCGTTCGTCGGTCATTTGAAGGGCGTACACTACAGTGCGCTTGCCGACGCCGCGGAGGAGGTTGTCGACGAACAGTGGAAACGCACGTACCGGTACACGCGCGATTTGCTCAAGAGTTTGAAGAAGCGCGGATACTTCTTGCTCGCTGTATCGCACTCCCCGAAGACCGTGCTCGACAAATTCTGCCCGCGGCTCGGATTCGACAAAACGTACGGCATGCTGTACGAGATAGGCCCGACCGAATGCTTCACCGGCAACATTCTCGACCAATTGATTTTGAACAAGGCCGCCATCGTGCGCCGGGCGGTCGAGAAAGAGAATCTGACACTGCAGCATTCGATAGGAGTGGGTGACACCGAGAGCGATATTTCAGTCCTCGAATTGGTCGCGAAGCCGATTTGCTTCAATCCGAATTCAAAACTCTACCGCTACGCAAAGCGCATGAAGTGGGGAGTGGTGGTCGAGCGGAAGGATGTGGTGTATGAGCTCTAGCGGAAGCGGGCTTGCGCGTGAGGGCCTTATCGTGGAAGTCCGCCCGAGGCGGATCGGCCTTGGGCCGAAAAAAGGGAAGTGGCGGATTGCTTAAAAACGATGCGGCAGAGTGTTGCTCCGCCGCATTCGCCGTTCCCGAAGGCATGTCGCTCGACCTCAAATTCCGAGCGGACGAAAACCGGTGATAACCGCGCGGACGACTTCCTCTTTCGTCAGCTCGCCTTGTCGCCGTTCGAAGCACTCAAAGCCGCAGGCAAGCGCGCGCATGCGGCCCATGACCTGGCGTACGAATGTCGGGTCCTTGGCGATGTCCTGAGTGACGAGGGTCGCCACACTTCCCAAGCCGGCGCTAGATATCAGCATACAGATCATGATGATCCGTAGAATGGTCTGGTTCGTCATCGATGCACCCGTTTCAATTGCCTTTATGGGGAAAGGCTCACCCTATCGCAAATGTAAAGGCATATCAGTTCCAGGTCAAATGCTCACAATCACCGGGATTACTATCGGACGCTTCATGGTGCGCTGGAGGAGGAACTGTGAGACCGCGTCGGCGAGGTCTTCGCGCTCATGGACTACGGTGCGCACCTCAAGCGCAGTGGCGTCCGCAACAACAGCCGCAGCAAGCATTACACCAAGCAATCAAAGTTTGAGGGCAGTCTGCGCCAAGTCCGCGGCGCGATTTTGCGCGAGTTGCATTCCGGTCAGCAGACTGGCGATTCTCTCTATGTTCTAATTCGCGCGAATAAGCATATAAGGAAGATTGCCCTTGAAAAAGCACTCGCGGGGCTAGAGCGCGACGGGCTTGTCGTGAAAGAAAAAGGGAAGTGGCGGATTGCATAAAAGACAAAGCGGCAAAGTCGATTCCGCTTTGCCGCACTTTTCCTATGGATCTAGCGAGAAATCATCACCTAAGGCGGATTGCAATGCCGATGAAGAAACCCTCCACTAGAATCACAATACCGATTCCGAGTGTCACGTTACCGACAGCGTGGCCGATAATTAAGCCTCCAACCGCAATCATTACGGCCGAGACCGAATTCAGAATTGTCATTGGCATTCTCCCGAGGTTTGTGGGCCTCTAACATTGTATCATCCATTAACCTTTGCGTCAAGCCTCAATTGGGGACCGCGTCCCGGCTTTTAGGTGGTTTTTGGCTCATTACTAGATGCTCACGATGACTGGTATGACGATAGGGCGCTTCATGGTGCGCTGGAGGAGGAATTGGGAGACTGCGTCGGCTAAGTCTTCTCTTGCCGCATCGAGGTCGGCTGCTCGCGGATTGCGGAGCGAAGTCTCGACTGATTTGCGGATGATGAGCCGCGTCTGATCCATCAGGTCCTTGTTGTCGCGGAGGTAGACGAATCCGCGGGAAATGATGTCGGGCGATTTGTGGAGCTTGCCGGTGCGCCTATCCACCGTCGCCACGACGACGCAGAAACCTTCTTGTCCAAGCGCTTTTCTATCGCGCATGAGTACGTCGGAGAGTTCCGAAACGGTCGTCCCCTCGACGACACGCAACTCGGACGGAGCTTTCAATGCGTGCTTCGATATCTTCTCACCATTCTTGATATCGACGAGCGAGCTGTTGTCGGGAATGCAGGTATTTTCCGGCTTGACGCCCATCTCGACGGCGAGGTCGGCGTGCACGCGGAGCATGTAGTGATAGCCGTGGACGGGGATAAAGAATTTCGGCTTTATCTGGCTGTGTATCCATGCAGCCTCTTCTCTATTGCCGTGGCCCGATGCATGCACATCAGAGGCGTGGTAGGTGATGATGTGCGCGCCCTGACGGGAGAGGTTGTCTTTGAGTTTCTGCACCGCGCGTTCGTTGCCCGGAATGACCGACGAAGAGAGGAC